>SWDS01000006.1:993955-1008472 GCA_005116745.1 Nitrospira sp.
CTGAAATCCTGGTATCAATCCGAAATTAACAAGTCGTAGCTACATCAGCCCCATCTGTTATTCCAGAACACAGTGGGGAGCGGCTTCGACAGGCTCTCAGGTATTGAGAACGTCACCGGCACGAACTTCGCCGACACCCTCATCGGCAATGCCGGCAGTAACGTACTCAACGGTCTGGCTGGCAACGATCTGCTGACCGGTGGGGCCGGTCGCGATATCCTGACTGGCGGCAGCGGCTTCGATACCTTCGATTACAATGCGGCCAGCGACAGCCCAGCCAGCGCGGGCAGAGATGTCATCACCGATTTTCAGGGAAATGGAATATTCGCAGGCGACCGCATCGACCTGTCCACGATCGACGCCAATCTCTTTGCCTTCGGCAACCAGGCCTTCTTTCCGGGACAACTCAGTTATAACCAAGGAGCTGGGCTCCTGAGCATCAACATCCTCGGTAACTTGTCACCGGTGGATATGCAGATTCAGCTGACCGCCGGCACGCCGTTAGTCATTAGAGGGCCTTTCAGCGACATCATCCTGTAACCATCGCGACTCCACGCAGGGCGCCCTGCGTCGGCCGAGACGCAGATCCTGAACGGTTCTTGCGTATACCCCATTGATGATCGCATCTCCTTGTTCGCATCCAACCCAGCGACCTCACTCAGTATCGCAAGCCCATCAAGCTTAGTGTAGATGAGACCAGGAGGCTGGTCTTGTGAAGAGGATTTGATGCCTCCACAGACTCTCTCCGCTGCATCTATTCAGATACATCGATAGAATCTATTCAGATACATAAGTAGTATCTATTCAGATACTCCACGCGATGATCAGCAGGAGTGTTGGTCTACGTACAACTCAATAGGCAGGTCTTATACTGTTGAACGTACGTACAATCGGACCACCGCCAGATGGCTCCTGTGTTCGTGCCCACGTCGGCATCGAAATTGCTCAGCCCCAAGACTGACAATCAATCGTCGGTTCTGTACACAACCTCATCGAGAGTGACCGCACGAGATGGAAGGAGGACGCCGATGAGAGAAAGAAGTGCAGAAGCACGAAGCAATCTGAGTCTCAATCATGAGGGAGGGTGAGGCTCCATGGGAGCCGTTCCCCCTTCATCCACCCTGGCCAGGATGATCCGGTCAGGAGCACACATCAACAGAGGAGATTGTAATGGCGATTATTAATGGAACGAGTAGAAATGACAACGGCACCTTTCAGTTTACAAGTTCATTCCCATTTATTAAGTTTTTCCCCGTCCTGAATGGCACAGCCGGTAACGACACTATCAATGGATTGGCTGGAAACGATATCTTGAATGGGCTGGGGGGGAATGACACCCTCAACGGCGATGCCGGCAACGACATACTGAACGGGGGATTCGGGACCGACACCGCCCGGTACATCGGGGAAGGACCCGTCACGGTTAACCTCAACATTGCGGGACCGCAGAACACGGGAGGGGCCGGGAGTGACACGCTCGTGAGTATCGAAAACCTCATTGGTTCAAACTTCAACGACACCCTCACCGGCAATGCCTTCAACAACACCCTGGACGGGTGGTTGGGCAACGACACCCTCAACGGCGGAGGTGGCAATGACACGCTGCTCGGGTTCAGCGGCAACGACATCCTCAACGGGGGCAGTGGCAATGACGATCTCCGCGGGGAGTCCGGCAACGACACGCTGCGTGGCGGCACTGGCAATGACACGCTCAACGGTGGGTCCGGCGCCGACAACATGAACGGCGGCGACCAGAACGATACCTACTTCGTGGACAACACCGGCGATGTGACAGCAGAGTCCTTTAATGATGCGCTGGGCGGAGTGGACACCGTGAACTCGTCCGCAGCGTTCCATACCATAGGCTTCGGAATCGAGAACCTCACTCTGACCGGCTTCGCTGCCATCAATGGGACCGGCAATGGCAACAACAACACCATCACCGGCAATAACGCGGCGAACGTGCTCTCGGGCCTGGGTGGCGACGACCGCCTATTCGGCCTGCTTGGCAACGACACGCTGTTCGGTGGTGCTGGCAGCGACTTGCTGAACGGTGCAGCGGGCAGGGACATCATCGTCGGTGGCTCGGGGAACGATCGCTTGGATTACAACAGGCTCATCGATAGCACCGTTGCCCTTGCTGGCAGGGATGTCATCATTGGGTTTGCTGGGAACGGCATATTCGCTGGCGATCAGATCGACCTGAGGGATATTGATGCCAGGCCCACGGTGGCCGGTGACCAGGCCTTCACTTGGGTTGGCAATGCTCTGCCTCTGGGTGTAGGCCAGGCCGGCTATGTCGGTGGGGTTTTGTACGCTAACGTCGATGGAGGAGCGCCAGACTTCGCGATTCAGGTGGGCGTTCCATCACTCTTCGTCTCAGCGAATCCCCTCCTTCAGGGCGTGACCGACGTCCTCCTGTAGGACTCGGGCAACCACGGAGGGCGTCCTAATTCAGGGACGCCCTCCGTGGGCCGAGAGACGTGGATCCTGAATACTTCGGGTGTAGAGGCAGGTGGCGTTGATTATGGACTGTCATGATCAGCGCCACCGCTAGAGACAAAGAGATCACGCCGAATAGTTTGAAAGCTTCAGGCAAAATGCGGTACTAATGAGTCCTCTGTGAGCGCTGGTGCGTAGAGAGTACTACGGCTGGTTACCCTTGAGATGGCTCCACACCCTTATGGCTTCATGAATCGACGGTACCTATGACGACACCGAGCAGCACCACCCCAGCGACACCTCTGACCAGCGAGTCGTCCGATCTGCAACAGGCCTTGGCGGCCTGTCGTCGGTCCTTCCTAACCACTGCATTTTTTAGCTTGTTCGTGAATCTGCTGATGCTCGTGCCGGCCATCTACATGCTGGCCGTGTATGACCGGGTGCTGATGAGCCGCAGTGAGTCGACGCTGCTGATGCTCACGGTCATCACGATTTTTCTCTTCCTGGTGCTGGGTGGACTCGAATGGATCCGGTCACGGATTATGGTCGCCACGAGTGCCCGGCTCGACGAGCACCTCGGTGAACGGGTCTTTGATGCCATCTTTAGCCAATCCCTCACCAGCGGTGGAACGGCCGCCACGGCCCAACCCCTGACCGATCTGTTGCAGATCCGGCAATTCTTGACCGGGCCAGGGTTGCTGGCCTTTTTCGATGCACCCTGGATCCCGATCTATATCGGACTGATGTTCCTGTTTCATCTCTACTTCGGGATGGTGGCGGTCCTGTCTATGCTCCTGTTGGCGGGGCTTGCGTGGTGGAATGAGCTATCGACCCGCACCGATCTGGCAGACGCGAACCGCGAATCGATCGAGGCGACCCAGTTCGTCCAACGCAATCTACGTAACGCCGAAGTGGTGGAGGCCATGGGGATGTTGCCTCGCTTACGAGCACGCTGGTCCGCTCGACAAATACAGGTGTTAGCGCTGCAAAGTCGAGCCAGTACCACGGCCGGCTTGATCAACGCCCTGGCCCGCACCTACCGGCTGACGATTCAATCGCTCGTGTTGGGGCTGGGGGCCTATCTAGCCATCCAGAACGCGATCTCTCCAGGGCTGGTCATCTCCGGATCCATTCTCTTGGGGCGGGCGCTCGCGCCGCTCGACCAAATGATTGCCGGTTGGCGTGGGTTTCTTGGAGCGCGCGAGGCCTATGGGCGGCTGGATACGCTCCTCCGAACCATCCCTGAACGTGCCGCCCGCATGTCATTACCACCACTACGGGGGCAGGTCACACTGGAGGACCTCGTGATCGCGGTGCCGGGTCGGAACGAGCCCATTCTGAACGGGGTGACTCTCACGATCCAACCGGGGACGACGGTCGCGCTCATCGGACCGAGCGCGGCGGGGAAATCCACATTAGCGCGCGCGATCCTCGGCCTGTACCTTCCGGGGCGCGGACGGGTCTGTCTTGATAACGCAGACCTCCACAACTGGGATCGAACCCAGCTCGGCCAGTACGTGGGCTACCTCCCGCAAGATGTGGAATTGCTCGACGGCACCGTTGCGGAGAACATCGCGCGCTTCGGTCAGATCGAGGCGGACCGTGTGGTGGAAGCCGCCCAATGGGCGGGCATCCATGAGATGATCTTGACCTTGCCGCAGGCCTACGACACCCCACTGATCGGTCGCGGCGTTGCCCTCTCCGCCGGGCAACAGCAACGCCTCGGCATTGCCCGGGCGATCTACGGACGTCCGCGCGTGGTGGTCCTCGATGAACCCAATGCGAACCTCGACATGGCTGGGGAAGCCGCCCTCATGACCACGTTACGACTCTTACAACGGGATGGCTGTACGGTGGTGGTGGTCACACATCGCACGAATGTGCTCCAGGCCGTGCACAAGATCGCGCTGATCGTGCAGGGGAAACTGGCCCGGTATGGATCGCGTGAAGAGATCCTGGCGGCCATGGCCCAACCGCCGTCCGCGGTGTCTCCACCAAGTCCGGCAGCAAACGCACGCTTGGAGCATGTCCTGCCGGTCGTTCCGGAACAAACTGTGTAAAGGAGTGTGCTCATGTGTAGTCGACAGGTGCCCTATGTCTGAGTTATTGCTCGACGCGCCACGTCACAGCTTGAGCGACGACCGCGCGATCTGCCGGCAGGGGTTTGCGCTGGTGCTGGTGGTCTTCGGCGGATTCGGAGCGTGGGCGGCGCTGGCCCCGCTGCAGAGTGCCTCCTTGGCACCGGGGGTCATTACCGTGGAGCACTACCGGAAAACGGTGCAGCACCTGGAGGGCGGCATTATTCGAAGTCTTGCGGTGCAGGATGGGGACTCCGTGCAGCACGACCAGGTGCTCGCGACACTGGACGATACCCACTCACGGGCGCAGCTGGAAGTCTTGCGGGGGCAGCTCTATAGCAGGACCGCGCAGGAAGCCCGCCTGGCAGCCCAGCGCGACGGACTTCCGGTCGTACACTATCCCCCAGACTTACTCGCACACCGAGATGACCCGCGCGTCCAGGACGCGCTGCGGTTGCAGGATCAAACATTTGCGGTGCGCCGGGTGGCGAGCGACGGTGAGCGGGCGGTGTATCGCCGACAGATCGAGCAACTGCGGGCCAAGGTGAAGGGGCTGCACACGCAGATGGTCAACCGCGATCGACTCGTGGAGTCCTACCGGGGAGAGCTTGCCGACTTCACAAGTCTGTTGAAGGAGGGCTTCACCGAGAAACAGAAGGTCGAGGAACTCGACCGAGCCCTGGCTCAGAGCGAGGGCCAACGAGGGCAACTGCTGTCCGATATCGCGGCGAGTGAGTTACACATGGCGGAGATCGAACTGAAAATCCTGCAAGTGCAGAAAGACCTGCAACGGGATGTCGCCAAAGAGCTGAGCACCGTCCAGGACGAACTCTTCCAGCTCCGGGAGAAAGTGCAGTCGCTGGAGAGTCTGGTCAACCGTGCCGTCATCAAGGCCCCCGTCTCCGGGATGGTACTGGGGTTGACCCTGCATACCCTTGGAGCCGTGCTCCCCCCGGGTGGACGGTTGCTCGACATCGTCCCGCAACATCAGAAGCTCATCATCGAAGCCCAAGTCGCGCCCATCGACATTGATCGGGTCACGGTGGGACAGGTCGCGGAGGTGCGGTTCAGCGCGTTCAAGACCCGCGATGTGCCCACGATCGAGGGGACGCTGATCAGTCTCTCGGCGGATCGGCTTGTACGAGACACCAAAGAAAGTACGAGCGGGGAAACCGCATACTATTTGGCACGGGTCGCTGTCTCTCCCAAGGGCCTCGAGGCCCTGAGTTCAGCCAACCTTGAACTGGTACCGGGAATGCCCGCGGAGGTGCTCATCAAGACCGGGGCACGAACCTTGGTGCAGTATTTGATGAAGCCTCTGACCGACACCTTCACACGCGCCTTTCTCGAGGATTGAGCGGAGAGACGACGCGGTCTCCTTCCAATCCAGACGGGTGTCCTGGTAACCACGCACAAAGCGGAGTCGATGACAATGGGAAACCTCATCCTTCTCGTGTTGACCCTGACGCTTCTCAGCCCGACGGCCGAGGCGGCAGAACGCCCACCAGCCAATTTACTGGAACTCTACGATCTGGCGTTGGCCACCAATCCAGTCGTGATGGGCCGAAAGTATTCCGTTGTGCAGGTGGAGGCCCAGCAGGATCAGGCTCGCAGCAAACTCTTGCCCCAAGTGTCGGCCACGGGCTTCATCTCGTGGAACGAATTGACTCAAGAAACCACGAACGCCTTCACACAACAAACGACAGATTTCACGTCACAGTATCAAGGGTTGCGCGGTGTGGTGCAGGCGCGGCAAGCGCTGTTCGACCTGGCCTCCTATCGCGCCTATGAGGGCGCGGGGTTGACCGTGAAGCAGGCAGAGCAAGACTTGGAGAACGCCCGCATGGGGCTCGCCACCGACTTAGTCGATCGCTATTTGGAGTACTTGCAGGCCCATGATGAGGCCACATACGTACAGAGCGAATTAGACGTGACTGACGGGGAGATGCAGCGGATCCGCCGCCTGTACGAGCGCGCCATGGCGAAGGTCACCGATCTCTACGAGGTGGAGGCCTACTACCAGACCCTCAAAACGCGAGAACTTGAACTCCACAATGCGAAGGCCATTGCCTTGGAAAAGGTGCGAGAAATAGTTGGGGTGCCGGTGCTTGATCTTGCGCGCCTGACGAAAGAAGAGTTGCCGTCAGTGCCTGGGCAAGCCGATCAGTGGGTGGCCGACGCGGTCTCGCGTCATCCGGCCATCCAGGCGTTGCACCACGCAATGGACGCGACGGCGAAGAGCATCGCCAGTCAGTGGGCCAACCATCTCCCACAGTTGTCTCTGCAGATGAGCGGTATTTATGCCAAGAATGGTGGGTTCGATAACCGCCAGCTGGACCCGTATACGGTCGGTACCTTGGGGCTGCAGCTCAATATGCCGCTGTATTCCGGCGGAAGTGTGAAAGCCGGGGAGCGCGAAGCCATCGCCCGTTTTGAAATGACCAAATACAAGCACGTGCAAAAGCAACGGGAGATCGAACGGGAGACGCGGACGGCGTATCTGAATGCCCAAACAGGATACTCACGCATCGCCTCGACGGCGCGCGAGGTGGAGGCCCGCATCAAAGCCCGGGATGGCCAGCAACGGGGCTATGAGCTGGGCGCAGCGACGATCGTGGCGCTGCTGGAAGCGAAAAAGAATCTCCTCAAATCTCGGTTTGCCTACGCCAGGGGCCGCTACGACTATATCCGATCCCTGGTGGCCTTACGCGTGTGGGGCGGGACCCTCACCCGGACGGATCTGGAGGAACTCAACAGTTGGCTGGCACGGACTTGAAGACCGGCTTTCAGGATATGGTAGGCCTGGCTACGCGGACAGCACTCCGCTGAGTACTCAAAAGTCAAAGAAGCGCCGAGCAGGTGATTGAAAATGATTGTGGCACTTCCACCAGCGTCGCTTCACCAGAATCTACAATACTATCGTCACGAATAGACCCCACCGACTTTCTCCGTGGAAAGTAGCATGCCCTGCAAGTGGACAAAACAAGAATAGCCACACGACTTTTCAGCCATCAAGCTCGTGTCCTAACCCTCATGAGTTGTTTGGAGCCAAACTTCTTGCAGTGGGGTCTTTCCTTTGGACAGGATGCTCAGCTATTCCATCGTGTGTGGTTTCCTCACATCTTCTTCACGTCATCTCTCAAGCTTGCGCTTGAAACGACCGACATACTTGAAGGGAACCATCGACAGTAGCGCTCCAGAAACACACTGCCAGAACAAGGGGGCCATAGTGACGAACGCACAACTCGACCAGACCTGTATCAACACGATCCGTACTCTTTCGATGGATGCCGTGCAGCAAGCCAATTCAGGCCACCCAGGAACACCGATGGCCATGGCCCCGGTGGCCTACTGTCTCTGGCAGCGAATCCTCCGGTTTGATCCGAGCGATCCGATTTGGCCGAATCGAGACCGATTCGTGCTGTCGATGGGGCACGCCTCCATGCTCCTCTACTCACTGCTGCATTTGACCGGAGTGAAGGCAGTCAATCCTCAGTACGAACGGCTGGGTGAGCTCTCGGTGCAACTGGACGACCTCAAACACTTCCGTCAGCTCAACAGTAAATGTGCAGGACACCCGGAATACCGCTGGACCTCTGGCGTGGAGACCACGACCGGTCCGCTCGGACAAGGGGTTGCCACCAGCGTTGGAATGGCCATCGCCGCCCAGTGGCAAGCCCAGTACTTCAATCGCCCAGGGTTCGACATGTTTGACTACAACGTCTACGCGCTCTGTGGCGACGGCTGCATGATGGAAGGTGTCACAGGAGAAGCGGCGTCCCTGGCGGCGCATTTGAAACTGTCCAACCTCTGCTGGATCTACGATAACAACAAGATCACGATCGAAGGACACACGGACTGGGCCTTCAGTGAAGACGTGGCCACCCGGTTCATCGGATACGGATGGAATGTCACCCGGGTTGGCGACGCCAACGATCTCGACATGCTTGAACGAGCCTTGACCACGTTTAAAAAGGAGGCGGATCGCCCAACGCTGATCATCGTCGATAGTCATATCGCCTATGGTTCCCCCAATAAACAAGATACCCATGCCGCACACGGCGAACCGCTGGGCGAAGAAGAAATTCGGCTGACCAAACAGAACTACGGCTGGCCGGAACACGAAACGTTCCTGGTACCAAAGGGCGTCCGCGAACATTTCCAGGAGGGCATGGGACAGCGTGGGCGCGAGGCGCGCGCGGCCTGGATGGCCAAGTTTGAAGACTATCAGCGACAATTCCCTCAGCTCGCCGATCACCTCGCTCACATGCAACAGCGCCAACTACCTGAGGGCTGGGACAAGGATCTTCCGGTATTCCCTCCCGATGCCAAAGGAGTGGCCGGCCGCGATGCCTCGAGTAAGGTGCTCAACGTCCTGGCGAAAAACGTCCCGTGGCTCTTAGGAGGATCGGCGGACCTGGCCCCATCAACAAAGACCCGCTTGACCTTCGAGGGAGCCGGCGATTTCACCGCGAAGGATCGCGGTGGCCGTAACCTCCACTTCGGCGTTCGGGAACATGCGATGGGCTCCGTGTTAAACGGTCTCTCGCTCTCCAAAGTGCGCCCGTATGGCTCAGGCTTCCTAATTTTTAGTGATTACAGCCGGGGTGCGATCCGATTGAGCGCGCTGATGGAAATCCCCGTCATCCACATTTTCACGCATGATTCGATCGGGGTTGGCGAGGATGGCCCCACGCACCAGCCGATCGAGCAGCTAGCCTCGCTGCGAGCTGTTCCGAATCTCATCGTCCTTCGGCCTGCCGATGCGAATGAAGTGTCCGAAGCATGGCGAGTCATCATGCACATGCAGCACGAGCCGGTGGCGTTGATTCTAACCCGCCAGGCCCTTCCAACCATCGACCGTACTAAATATGCACCTGCGTCCGGAGTGGCGAAAGGCGCCTACGTGTTGGCCGACGCGCCTGGAGGAAAACCGGACGTGCTGCTCATCGCCAGTGGCAGTGAAGTCTCGCTCTGCCTTGAGGCAGCGGAGCAGTTGAAGGCAAAAGGAATCAAGGCCCGCGTGGTGAGCATGCCCTCCTGGGAGCTGTTCGAGCACCAGCCGCAGGCCTATCGCGACAGCGTGCTTCCTCCAGCCGTCACGGCACGGGTCTGCATCGAACAGGCCTCCACGTTTGGATGGGCAGCGTATGCAGGGCTGACAGGCGAGATCATCGGTATGAAATCGTTTGGCGCATCGGCTCCTCTCAAGGAACTTCAAAAGAAATTCGGGTTCACGACGGACAACGTCGTGGCAGCGGCAATAAGGCAGATTCAGAAGCCCGCAAAAGCCGCCTGATCTTCTCAAGAGGTTGCCTGCTCTCCCAGGCAACCTCTTTCATCTCAACACCTATGAAGCACGGACAACGCAGACTACGGTATTGTCCATTGCACAGAGTCGTTGTCACCTTTCGCGGAGAAGACCAATAGATTCAGGGTAGACCCGACCAAGTACAATCGTCCAGACAAACTTTTTTCGACTACAGACTCCCGACCGCTTTATTTCGTCTTCGGTGTTTACGTCGAACTGTATCAGTTGCCACCCTGCCAAATAGACCTAACTGATAGTAGGTCTTCTTCTCCGTTGCTAATTAGGTCTCCTTAGGAGCTATCATGCGAATAGTTGAAACAACACTGCTCGCGTTTTGAGGCAAAGAGCAAGCTAGGAAAGGAGAGTGTATGCTCACAGCCAAAAGCCAACTTGCTCAGGACACAGTGGCCGCAATGGTGTTTGTCTTCGCTCTTGGCTCTCTCTCGATGATCTGGCCCGGCATCATTGCTCTCAGCTTCGGTCTCTTTCTGCTGCTCCAATCGCTCGGGTTCGGACAGGAGATCACGATGCTGTCGTTGACCGAGGTCTCTAATTTACCGATTGCCCTCGCCTCTTTTCGACGATCCGGTCCTCCGTCAATTCTTTCCTAGCATCTGAGTAGGGCCGCACCTTGCACTCCTACATCGAGCGACTTCTCGTCGCGTGACAGCCAATGTGGGTCAAGCCTTGCCATCCAACATTCCTGACAGCGGGTTGATCGCAAAAGACCACCACCTGGGATTTCAGATTATAGACTCTCCGCAGATCCGGCCGCACAACCAGCCAGCGCATCCTTTCGCACATCAACCTCCACAGTAGTCTTCTCCGGGAGACCTGCCCTATCGGCCACACGCTTGGGGACCCGAAGGAGCACACAGTGTCGTCGATCCAGCAGAAGCACATGCCCATGCGACTCACCCACGTGGCTTCTCTGGTGAATACTTGATTGCAGGAACACAGTCAGTCTGACGCTGTTTGATGCTCACCTGCTCCTATTTCATATCCGTCCGTATAGATGTCAGAACAGATCTGCGTAATACGTTTTCGAACGACGGCTTACCGTATAGCTGGGGCTTACTGTCGAAGAGATGAAAACCGAGGAATCTCCTTGTAATCCAATATTCCTAAAAACAGGCGGCTGAATTATCTATCGGGTTCAGCTAAAAAATACATGCCAGGGGGTCGGTGTCGATCTCTAGCCCCTACTCTTCCTTACATCTCGTCTTCTTTCGAAGCGGATTAAGCCAGCTTTGCTACCTCCACCTATCGTATATGCCATCAATCAACCGCTCGCCACAAGCAGACAGCCTTGTCGTACTTGCCGTACGCAACAAAACCAACCAACTTTCTTCTGGACGTTGCTAAAGGTTTAATAAAATAGAAAAGGCCCGCTGATCTTTCGACCAGCGGGCCTTCATTGTAACCCGGCAGCGTCCTACTTTCCCACTGCCTCGCGGCAGCAGTAGCATCGGCCTTGGAGGGCTTAACTTCCGTGTTCGGTATGGGAACGGGTGGGGCCCCTCCGGTATGGCCACCGGGAACATTCGTCAATAAATATGTCTTGACTGTTTCATCCTGAGCCTGAGACTAACAGACAGAGCTCAGAACTTTTCTTTAGTAATCCACAATACGTTCTTTGTATCGTGGTGAGACCATGTCTATCAGGAGCAAAGGATGTTAAACCGCACGACCGATTAGTACTGGTTAGCTACAGCGCTCACACGCCTTCCACACCCAGCCTATCAAACTCGTGGTCTACGAGTGGTCTTTAGGTAGCATACTGCTACGGGAGAGCTTATCTTGAGGCACGCTTCTCGCTTAGATGCTTTCAGCGATTATCGCTACCGGACATAGCTACCCGGCGCTGCCGTTGGCACGACAACCGGCACACTAGAGGTCCGTCCTTCACAGTCCTCTCGTACTAGTGAAAGCCCCTCTCAACTCTCCTCCGCCCACAACAGATAGGGACCGAACTGTCTCACGACGTTCTGAACCCAACTCTCGTACCGCTTTAATAGGCGAACAGCCTAACCCTTGGGACCAGCTTCAGCCCCAGGATGCGATGAGTCGACATCGAGGTGCCAAACCTCCCCGTCGATGTGAACTCTTGGGGGAGATCAGCCTGTTATCCCCGGCGTACCTTTTATCCGTTGAGCGATGGCCCTTCCACACAGAACCACCGGATCACTAAGTCCGACTTTCGTCTCTGCTCGAGCTGTCGCTCTCGCAGTCAAGCTCCCTTATGCCTTTGCACTCGACGGCTGATTACCGACCAGCCTGAGGGAACCTTTGAACGCCTCCGTTACTTTTTTGGAGGCGACCGCCCCAGTCAAACTACCCACCAGACACTGTCTTCGTCCTGGATGACAGGACCGAGTTAGAATATCAGAACGTTCAGGGTGGTATTTCAAGGACGCCTCCACGCGACCTAGCGGCCACGCTTCGTAGGCTCCCACCTATCCTACACAGCCCCTTCCAACATCCAATGTCAAGTTGTAGTAAAGGTGCACAGGGTCTTTCCGTCTAGTTGCGGGCACCCGGCTTCTTCACCGGAACAACAAATTCGCTGAGTCACTTCCCGAGACAGCGCTCCAGTCGTTACGCCATTCATGCAGGTCGGAACTTACCCGACAAGGAATTTCGCTACCTTAGGACCGTTATAGTTACGGCCGCCGTTTACTGGGGCTTCCCTTCAAAGCTTTGCCTTGCGGCTAACTCCTCCGGTTAACCTTCCAGCACCGGGCAGGCGTCAGACCCTATACGTCCACTTGCGTGTTCGCAGAGTCCTGTGTTTTTGGTAAACAGTCGCTAGAGCCACTTTATTGCAACCTCGTTCGGCTTGGATTGTACACCCTTACCTACGCGAGGCACCCCTTCTCCCGAAGTTACGGGGCTAAATTGCAAAGTTCCTTAGGGAGTGTTCTCTCACGCCCCTTGGTATATTCTACCGGCCTACCTGTGTCGGTTTGCGGTACGGACACTATCATGACTCGCTACGAGGCTTTTCTCGGCAGCATGGGATCAGTCCGTTTATGGCCTTGCGGCCTCCCCATCACATCTCGGCGTTAACGGCCTCGCGGATTTGCCTACGAGACCCGCCTACCTGCTTGGACCGGGCATTCCAGCGACCCGGCGGTGCCTACCCTTCTGCGTCCCCCCTTCGCTGATAACGTCATAACAGTGGTACAGGAATGTTGACCTGTTTTCCATCGCCTACGTCTATCGACCTCGGCTTAGGACCCGACTAACCCTGACCTGACGAACATAGGCCAGGAAACCTTAGGCTTACGGGGACGATGATTCTCACATCGTTTATCGCTACTTATGCCTGCATAATCTCTTCTCTACGCTCCAGTTGTCCTTGCCGGTCAACCTTCACAGCGAAGAGAATGCTCCCCTACCACTCACCTCTTGCGAGGCAAGTCCGTAGCTTCGGTGGTGAACTTGAGCCCCGTTATATTTTCGGCGCAAAATCGCTCGACCAGTGAGCTATTACGCACTCTTTAAAGGATGGCTGCTTCTAAGCCAACCTCCTGGCTGTCTGAGCGACCTTACAACCTTTTCCACTTAGCTCACGCTTAGGGACCTTAGCTGACGGTCTGGGCTATTTCCCTTTTGACCACGGATCTTAGCACCCGTAGTCTAACTCCCGTGCGTCCAGTAACGGCATTCGGAGTTTGGTTGGGTTCAGTAGCGTTGGAACGCCCCTAGCCCATCCAGTGCTCTACCTCCGTCACGGCTGTCACGAGGCTAACCCTCTAGTTATTTCGGGGAGAACCAGCAATCACGGAGTTTGATTAGCCTTTCACCCCTACCCACAGCTCATCCGAGCTTTTTGCAACAAACATCAGTTCAGGCCTCCTCCGCCTGTTACGGCGGATTCGCCTTGGCCATGGGTAGATCACTCCGCTTCGGGTCTATCCTACGCAACTAAATGCCCAATTCGGACTCGCTTTCGCTACGGCTCCGGCTTTTCGCCTTAACCTTGCTACGCAGGATAACTCGCAGGCTCATTAAGCAAAAGGCACACGATCAGGCATTCCCTTGCGGGCATAGCCCTTTCGTTGCTTGTAGGTGTACGGTTTCAGGTTCTATTTCACTCCCCTCACCGGGGTTCTTTTCACCTTTCCCTCACGGTACTGGTGCGCTATCGGTCATCAGCGAGTATTTAGCCTTGGAACGTGGTCGTCCCGGATTCCCACAGGGTTTCTCGAGCCCCGCGGTACTCAGGAATCTCATCCAGCAAGTTAGGGTCTTGTCGTCTACAGGGCTATCACCTTCTGTGGCCGGACTTTCCAGACCGTTCAACTAAGATCCTATTTTGTAACTTGCCGACGGCACCGTATTGCCATCAGATGAAACCCTACAACACCACAGCGACAACGCACACGGGCTTGACATCACTGTGGTTTGGGCTATTCCCTTTTCGCTCGCCACTACTAAGGGAATCTCTATTGATTTCTATTCCTGCAGGTACTGAGATGTTTCACTTCCCTGCGTGGGCTTCTCATGTCCTATGTATTCAGACATGGATAGGCGGCATTAATCGCCTGGGTTTCCCCATTCGGACATCCTCGGATCACGGCCTGCTTGCGGCTTCCCGAGGCTTATCGCAGCTAGCTACGTCCTTCATCGCCTGCTGATGCCAGGGCATTCACCGTACACCCTTAGTAGCTTAACAATCAC
>SWDS01000006.1:1009961-1037780 GCA_005116745.1 Nitrospira sp.
CAACGCTTGCCACCTTCGTATTACCGCGGCTGCTGGCACGAAGTTAGCCGTGGCTGCTTCTGGAGGTACCGTCCGAATGGGTTACCCCATTCCATCTTCCCTCCCGAAAGGGGTTTACAATCCGAAGACCTTCATCCCCCACGCGGCGTCGCTGCGTCAGGCTTTCGCCCATTGCGCAATATTCCTTACTGCTGCCTCCCGTAGGAGTCTGGCCCGTGTCGCAGTGCCAGTGTGGCTGATCGTCCTCTCAGACCAGCTACCCGTCGAAGCCTTGGTGAGCCATTACCTCACCAACAAGCTGATAGGACATGAGCCCATCCATGAGCGCGATACCCACGGTATCGCTTTCCCTCTCGATCCGCAGACCGAGAGTCGTATGCGGTATTAGCTAACCTTTCGGCTAGTTATTCCCCACTCGAGGGTAGGTTACCCATGTATTCCTCACCCGTTCGCCGCTTTACAAACGTATTGCTACGTCTTCTCGCTCGACTTGCATGTATTAGGCGCGCCGCCAGCGTTCGTTCTGAGCCAGGATCAAACTCTCAAAAGGTGTTCTTAGAATTTGGACCAAGGGCCACCACTTCAATACACCTTACACCTTGCTTAACTTCCTCTATTCAGTTTTCAAAGAACAAAACTTCACATTCGTGACTTGGGAGGCGCACTATAAATGTTGCGCACTCTCATGTCAAGGGACCCACTCAAAAAAATCGGGTAGTTTCCCTCAGGCACCGCTCCTCTTGGATGCGGTTTGTAGGCAAGAACTCATCCGCCCTCTGCCCTCGAACGAGTGGGAAGATAACAAGACTCCCCCCTGAGTGTCAAGCAACTTTTTCATGTATAATCGAAAAAATATGAGAAACAACGAATCACCACTGGGCATGAGGCGGCGCACGGTTCTACAAGCCTTCAGTCTCCTTGCAACGGCAGGAATAACCGGAGGCTGCGATGCGATCGGCGGCGTCTTCGGACGCATGTTCGCCGTTCCTCCTCGCGACACGACGTACTTCACCCCAAACTCTAAATTTTATGTAGTGAACTACGCCGATGGAGCCGTCTCCGCATCGCGCGATTTGAACATTGAGCAATGGAAACTGCACATCAAAGGATCTGTCCAAACGCCCATGTCGCTGGGCTGGCGTGACATTTTGAACCGCGATTCCTACGATCAAATTTCAACCTTGATGTGCATCGATACCCTGCCAGGGGGCGACAGTATGGGAACGGCAACCTGGCGCGGCATCTCCCTGAAGAAGCTGCTCCTCGAGTGCGGCGCAGATACTGAGACGGCGCGCGATGTCGTCTTTCGTGGCATCGACGGCTACGACGACAGCATTCCCTTCACCCGCGCCATGCAAGACGACGTGATGATCGCCTTTCTGATGAACGGTGAAAAACTCCCTAAGGAACACGGCTTTCCAATCCGCCTCATCGTCCCCGGCCTGTACGGCATCAAAAATGTGAAGTGGATCGTCGAGATTGAAGTCTATCCGGGTGATTACAAGGGCTACTGGCAACGCAAGGGGTGGACCGACGACGGCACGATTAAAGTATTTTCACGCATTGATTCGCCCGGGCATTACCAAACACTACGTGGACCAGAGCACACGTTTCGAGGCATCGCCTTCGGCGGGCCGAACAGCATCGGCAAGGTCGAGTTGAGCTTCGATGCAGGCCGCACGTGGAACGACTGCCGAATCGAGCCACCCATGTCGCCTTACTCCTGGGTCATCTGGACCTATACCTGGCGCGCACCAAAGCCGGGGAAGTTTCAAACCGTCGTTCGCGCGACGGATACGAAGGGGCAGTTACAGATTGCCGAGATCGTGCGACCCCAACCAGCCGGAGCCAGCGGATATCACACGATCATTTCAGAAGTGGAGCAGATCTAGCCCTCCCTCCCCTTACTCCGACAACATAAACCAAGCTCAACTCCGCCGACCTTGACGTACATACATTCCGTATGTACACTTTCCACGTGCAGTTTGAATGGGACGAAGCCAAACGAGCCAGCAATCTTGCCAAACATGGAATCGACTTTATGGAATCGACTTTGTAGACGCGATGGAGATGTTTGCCACACCTATGTTCGTAAAATCGGACGAGCGCAAAGACTATGGAGAACCTCGTTGGCAAGGATTGGGCATCGTGCAAGGTCGGCTTATGGTAGTCGCGTACACCAAACGAAAGCCGAACACAGTTCGAATCATTTCACTACGAAAGGCAAACCGCCGTGAAAAAGGTTTCTACCAAGACGCGATCAAAGACTAATTGGACACGAGTTGATTCCCTGTCGGATCGCAACATCGATTACTCGGACATTCCGGAATTGGATAAAGACTTTTTCAAGTCTGCAACTCTTGTCCTCCCTGAGCCTAAAACCACTGTGACCATTCGGCTTGATCAGCGTGTTCTTGAGTGGTTCAAGGCCAAAGGGCCTGGCTATCAGACAAGGATCAACGCCCTGCTCCGAGCCTACATGGAAGCGCACAAAAGCTGAAATGAAGGCAATCCAGTGGCCTTCGTGCGTCGGAGAAACCTCAAGCAGAGCGTACTCCACGATACGCGTAAAGATCCCTCTAGCTATTTTCAGGGACGAGTAAAAAGATGGAATTAGAAGAAAACAGCGTACTCACTTTGAGAGAGGTCCTTGATCGGATCCAACGAGAAAATCGCGCAGCCAAGAGAACAAAACGAGAACTAAGTCACGACCTGGCAAATCGCTTCATACATACCTTAAAGCCATGGGTGCATGTTGTTGAGAGGCCTCTCGGGAACGCCAATTACTTTTGCATAGAGATTGACTCAATCACACTGGCGGTGACTTCCTTTTGCTCTCATGAAGAATGGTGGGAGAAACCTAGCAAAGGATTCCGAGAACTGGTCGCCAGAAAGCACTGTAAGTGGGGTGTTGTACTCTTCAATCTTCCTAAGAACGAAGGCTTATGGATCGAGGGATCGGCTTTTGATGAGAAAGTCCTTAAGGGCCGAGAGAAAGTAAATTCTTCCGTCGTTCGTGAAGCAAGAAGAAATCATGTGGGACACGTGTTTTCTGAGAGCAAAGAGTTCATTGAGATCATAAGGCATCCACCTAAAACACCCGGAAAGCCTTACTTAGTCCCCAAGAGAGCCTAAAACACAACCTTCGGAACCGATTCTACTCCGGTGAGCCCAGGTTTGTTTTATCGAAAGAACGAGTCGCGAGCGATCTGGTCTTTGCGGATCTCGTATTCTTTCTGGTCGATCTTCCCGGCCTTCAAGTCCTCCTCCACCCGATCCTTTTGGCGCTTCAGATGGTACTCATAGCTACCGCCCGCCGCCCCGGCACCAAGGACTCCACCCAAAATGCCGCTTCCAACTGGCGAGCAACCGGTCAAACCCGTCAACAGCACCAGACCTGCGATAACTACACCGAGGTTCTTCATATCTGCCTCCTTAACATGAACTCACGGACTGAGTAAAACGGTCATCACGTACACATGATCTGTTCCAGCAGGCTGCGGAAAAACTCATTCTGTCCCCTGTAGTCGTCACGAATACTGAGGATTGAAACGACACTGAACAACCATGCAGGGTGCGCAAAAATCCCGTCCAGCAAGGCCGCAGAGAGCGAAGAGGCGATATCGTACTCTGTGCCGTACGTTGAGCCTCTGAGCGAGGCGAGAACGCCGCTGGCGGGTTTTTCCCGCATCCTGCTAGGTAAACTGCCCCACCATGGTTAGGCACCTTGTTGTCGAACGAGCGCACCATGGCAACATCCGAAATGGATCTCTCACCCACCGCGGCTGAAAGATTCGTGTGAATTCGGAAACCAGACTCAGCGCTGGGGCTCAGATCGAAGTGCCGGCTGATGGGGCCAAACCGCCTGGAAGATCAGCAGCACAACACCGATTGTAATGCAGACATCGGCCACATTGAAGATGCCGGTGCGGAGGCTGCCGATGCCAAGATTCATGAAGTCGATCACGCGGCCATCATTCATGATACGATCCAAGAAATTGCCCAGCCCGCCGCTCAGCACGAGACTCCAGGCAATGGCGGTGGACAGCGGTATCGGTTGAGCAAAGAGAACCATCGCCAAGGCGACGAGGCACAAGGCAGGGAATACCTGGAAGAGAAAAACGCGTAACCCCTCGGAGAGATCTCCGCCGAGACTCAGGAACGCCCCGGTGTTCTCTGCATATTGGAGGCGAACCGTATCATGGAACCATGATTGTGGCGGCTGGAGGGCCAAGTATTGGTGGGCTACATCTTTCGTGAGTTGATCACAACCTACACAAAAGATCAGCAGCAGAAGAACCAACAGGCTTCGCTTGAATCGAGGCATAATTCATCCGTCTACACCGCTTTAGGATTCCCGAAGTAGGCTTCTCTGTTTCCCCTCCCTAGTCTTCACACAACTGTGGGCTCTCAATCGAGAACCGCCGTCAGGACGATTGGTCTTTGCGCGGCCGGCCGACAGCGAGCTTTCCCCTTCGCTTTTTGAATCGCTTCCCCTTCTCCAGCTTCGTGAGCGCGGATTGGATCGCCGATTCGACGACACCGGTCAGCGTCAGCTTAGGGCTCCAATACACCACGGTTCGCAACCGCTCAACCATATCGGCAGAGAGAGACAACGTGACCCTCTCCTTCCGTTTTGGAGTCTGCTGTGTCTGTTTCATCTTATCATTCTCCTTCTCCTCGTGACAGCCTTGGCAATTCTCACATATACTTGCATATCATGCTCCATTCGGCACACGCAAGTAAGTAACGCCGTATCTCCCTGGCTTAACAGACTGCAAAAACATTTATACCTCCCTATAGCCGTCACGAATATCAAGGGCTGAGGCGACACTGAATAGCCATGCAGGATTCGCAAAAAGGCCGTCCAGCAAGGCCGCAGCGAGCAAAGAGGCGAATCGTACTCTGGGCCGTACGTTGAGCCTCTGAGTGATTCAAGAACGCTACTGGCGGTCTTTTTCCACATCCTGCTACACATGCCAAAACCATGAGACCAGGCTCACAGAAAGTTGGTCGATACGGGCTACGTCTCTACGAGAACATGTACAGGAGTGTCAAAAATAGTCTCTGGGGAAAAACAGGTCTGGTCGATAGCTGGCCTTCGTATTTCACGTCCACGGACACGGCATGTCTCTCGGCGAATTAGAATCCGATCCCGAATCCTCCACCCCCACCAACGCCCATTCCTGTTCCCCCACCGACTCCAATTGAGAATCGGGGCCGCGGTCGAGCATCGTCGTCCGATCGCGATGGCCATAGATGCAGATGTTTCACGATCAACACCGGGTATCGATATTCGACATCGTCGAGGTGTTCGACCTTTGATTTAGACAGTTCTCCGACAATCGTCATCTTTGTCCCCTCAACAATCGTCGCGGGATCGAGAAACTCCTGCTGGATCGCGAGAAATCGCCCCTGCGATTGCTGGCGGTCGAGAATTGGTCGCTCCCCTCGGTCGAGCGGTAACTGCAGCAGCTCGATCTGCGTTCCTTCCTTAAGTCGTTTCGCCTTCAGCACCTCGCCACCGAACACCACGATCTTGCCCTGGTATGCATCAGGGGTGGCGACCACTTCACGAAACAGCACCGCTCGCTCGACCAGAGGCTCCAGCGCCTCTGGAATCACTCGCTGCGAGGAGCAGGCCGCGATCAGCCCGATCGCCATCACTCCCCACGACATGCAAGACGTCAGACGCATGTCCACACTATAGCGTGATAGTGGGGCTGTTTCTACACGTCCCTCTTCGTGAGCACGGTGACTTAGGGTCTTTCACCCTGTGCGTTCTTCAGTTATGATACAAATTCCCAAGGTGACTGGTCAGAGTCACCAGCTCAGCGAGGCCACATCCCAGTAGAAGAGGTCATCATGTTGAAGATAGTTCTTGCCGTCATGCTCCTCGTTATGCCGTTTGGCCTTTCTGCTTGCGACAAGGCCTATATGGCCACCATGGAAAAGATGGGCTATGCCAAACGCGATATTCTGAGCAGCCGGGTCAAGTCCGCGCGAGACGCACAGGAAGACGCAAAAAAAGAAATTCAGACCACGCTGGAGCAATTCGGGCAGGTGGTTTCCTATGACGGCGGCGATTTAGAAGCCAATTATAAAAAACTGAACGGCGAGCTCGAGAACAGCGAAGACGGTGCGAAAACCGTTCGGAAAAAGATCGCCGATGTTGAAAGCGTCGCCGATGCGCTCTTTTCCGAGTGGGAAACGGAACTCGGGCAATATTCCAACGCCGATCTGCGGCGGAAGAGCCAAGCCAAACTCACCCAAACCAAGAGCCGCTACAAAGACATGTTGGGGGCGATGAAACGGGCCGAGCAACGGATTGAGCCGGTCCTCAAACCGCTACGGGATCAGGTGCTCTACCTGAAACACAACCTGAACGCGCGTGCGCTCGCCGCCATCAAAGGCGAACTCGTGAAAGTCGACGCGCAGGTCGATCAATTGGTCAAAGACATGAACCGTTCTATCGCCGAAGCAGACAAGTTTATTCAGTCCATGGAGAAGGAATCAGACTGATTGTCGTGTTTGAGGGAGAGTCCCGATGCGTATTGAAGGTCAACGCGAAAGTGAGAATATCGAAGATCGCCGGGGTATGAGTCCTTCACGCCTGGGAGGAAAGGGCGGTTTGGGAATCGGGACGATCGTGCTGGCACTGGCCATCAGCTATTTTACTGGCACAAATCCTCTCACCATTCTCAACCTCCTGACCGGCGTACAAGGTGTGACTGAGACATTCACTCCATCGACCCCTTCGGAGTCAGGCACGGTCGGGGCTCCCGGTGACCAGCTTGGCAAGTTCGCGTCGGTCGTCCTGGCAGACACCGAAACAACTTGGCGCACGCTCCTCGGTCCACGCTATGAAGACCCCCGCATGGTCCTCTTCAGCGGCGCGGTGCAATCGGCTTGTGGCACCACGTCGGCAGCCGTCGGCCCGTTCTATTGCCCCGGCGATCACCGGGTGTATTTGGACCTGGCCTTCTTCGACGAAATGGCGAATCGCCTCGGCGCAGCTGGTGATTTTGCGCAAGCCTATGTCATCGCCCACGAGGTTGGCCATCATGTCCAGAATCTGCTCGGCACCGCGGAAAAAGTCCACCGCCTCCAGCGACAAACGTCAGAGGTCGAAGGAAATGCCTTGTCAGTTCGGATGGAACTCCAGGCCGACTGTTACGCCGGTGTCTGGGGCCATCATGCCAAGCGCGAACGAAACTTGATCGAACCGGGCGATTTTGAAGAAGGGCTCCGTGCGGCGGCAGCGATTGGGGACGATCGGTTACAAAAGATGTCGCGTGGCCAGGTCCAGCCGGAAAGCTGGACCCACGGTTCATCTGAACAACGGATGACCTGGCTCAAGCGTGGGCTCGAGTCCGGCGACCCCTCAGCCTGCAACACCTTCGACACGAAACGGTTATGAGTAATCCAGCACCCACACCTCAGAGCAGCTTCCTTGCGAAAACACTCGCACCAATACTCTCCGACCCTCCCTGGGCCGCCAAATCGTTTCTCGCCGCCAGTGCAACAACCGCCGCCGGAATCGGCGCCTGGCTCACCGACCTGATGTCACCGGTCCTCGCCAATGGGGGAGCTAGCTTCCTGGGAGGGTTCTTACTCGGATGGGCAGTCCGAAAGACCGTCAAGCTCGCCCTGTTGGTGGCTGCCTCATTGGCGGCACTCATCGCCATCCTCAAAACCACCGGCTGGATTCACTTAGATTGGACTCTGATTCAAGCAGATGTGAATCATATCCTTGACTGGGGTCGAGGCAAAGCCCAGGGGTTCAAAGACGTGCTGACCGGCTATCTCCCCTCAGCCGGCGCCGCCGGCGCCGGAACATTTTTTGGATTTCGGAAGAAGTAACAGTATCCCCGATACTCGGCTCAACTCAATTTCTCAAAATCTGCGACATACAGCCGAACACACATTCATCGCTTTGTGACCAATCTCACATCCAGAGTCCCCAGAAAGTGTCCCTCGACTGTCACTTGATCGCCGTCTTTGAGCATAACCGGCCCCATCTGGCAAAGCGCCGCGTAGCTGGCCTCGATCATCCCGCTGCCATCATCAACCAAGAAATTCTGGATGCACTTCTCCAGTTTGGTCCTTTCTCCGATAAAGTGATGCATCTGATACCCACTGACCATCCCTGTGACTTGGACGACCTTCATCTTGTACGCTTCGGGGTAAGCCTGCAGAGAACTAATCGTGACCGGATCCGCAGCCTGTGCGACAGGCACCAGGCACAGTAGGCTGATCAGCGCTAATTCTAATCGTAGGGTTCTGTTCATCACCATGCCTCCTCTTCATAACGCACGCCGTTGGTGTTGAGCATTCTGAAATCTTTTGGTCTACGGAACCTGGCGCAAGGCTTGTCCGGTTGCCGCGCTGTACGCCTCCGCGAGTGTATGCACTTGAATCAACTGAATGGATCGCTCGGCGCCGGTGAAATTGAGATGGCTATTGTCCAGCCCATCGGGCACGATCATCGTGGTCTTTCTGAGGTCCCGGCAAGCATTCATCTTGTCCACGAGTCGCCCGACCGGGTGGATCTCAGCATCCGGTTCAATCGTTCCTGACATACAGACCTCTTGGCGAATAGGATCACCGAGCAATGCCGAGGCGATGCCTACAGCAAACATGCCTCCCGCACTGGGCCCATTTAATCGAGATGGAACCAGAATGCGCACCGTCAGATATCGAGGGTCATATCCCACTGCCCTCGATGCAACGACAACAGCTGTATGAAAGGAGTGGGCGGAGGCCGGCAACAAGTTCGAATCGCCAAGAATCTCAGGTCCCTTTCCGTCAGCCTTATACCCGACTATGAGTTGCGCCACGAACCCGGTCCATGAGCCGGTAATGGAGCCAACCGTATTTTGCCCCACGCTCAAGAGCGGTAACGACAGAGACACGTCTGAAAACGGCGACAGCTTCCTACTCTGTTGTTGCGGAGGAACGTCGGAGGAGATGCTATTCGCAGAAAGGTGACCCCCTGGAGAAGATTTCGGCGCTGGGAAAATCATCACCGGCGAATACATCTTCGCCTCGCCGAGTTGCCGACAGCCTGGATATTCACGGTCCGTGTACAGATCAGCTTGCCCTGGCCGAGGGCAAACCCAGGTGTCGGCCCACACTACATCTAGAGAGGGGTCGTTCACGCCGAAGGCCAGAAAGAGTAATGCAGCCAGCCGCTGCACGTGTTGACGATTTAATGGATCCTCAGCCACGTATACCTTTGCCTTGAGCAACTACCGCAGCTGAAGCCTATCGCTCAAAACAAGGTTCGTCAAAAGAAGCGGGGAATATGGAAGGATCGAGAAACGGACTGATATCAACCCGGCAAGGCTTGATACCAGCCGTTGGCATGGACGAGGGTGATCTGACTGTCGAAGAGCCGGCTGACCTGTTCGTTGGTGAGGAGTATTCGCTTCGGCCTGTCGTCGAGAATCTTCCCCTCTTTCAGGAAGATCACGCGATCGATCTCCGGTGGAATTTCATGCAGATGGTGCGTCACCAGCAGCACGGTCTTTCCTTTGGCAATCTGCACACGCAAGAGATCGAGGTATTGGAAACAGGCTTTGAGATCAAGTCCACTCGTCGGTTCATCCAGCACCAACACTGGCGGGTCATGCACAAGAGCTCGGCCCAACAGAAACCGCCGCTGCTCGCCGGTGGAGAGATGGCCAAAACGCCGACCAGCTAAAGGTGCAATACCTAACTCCTGCATCACCTCATACGCTCTGGTCAGCTGCGTCTTCGTGAATTCTTGATATGCGTAGGTGTCGTTGCTCGCATAGAAACCGGAAAGGATCACGTTCAATCCTTCAGCACAGATCAGATACTCTCGCTGCAGATCATGCGAGACAATGCCGATCTGTTTCCGCACATCCCAGACATTCCATCGCTCCTCACCAAAAAGAGCCCACCGCGTGTCATCATTCGGCATGGCATGGACTTCACCTGATAACAACTTCAGCAGCGTGGACTTCCCTGCCCCGTTCGGGCCAAGGATTGCCGCATGCTCTCCCTCACGCAGAACAAAGGAGAAATCCGAGAAGACACAGGTCTCGCCTCGATACACCATGGCATGCTCAATTTCGACAATCGCCTTCGTGTTGGCTGAAGGACAAGGGGGTTGAGCTGGGATCTCGGCTGGAGGCTTACCAGGTTTCCCACCTCGCCGTGCCTGCTCAAGACCAGTTCGAGCCAAGGCATCCGCCCGTTCATTCTCGGGATGCCCGTTGTGTCCCCTGACCCAACGCCATTCCACTGTATGCGTGGCAGCCAGCGCATCGAGCCGCCGCCACAAGTCCTCATTCTTGACCGGTTCCTTACTGGCAGTTTTCCAACCTCGCCGCTTCCAACTGTGGATCCATTCGCTGATGCCCTTTTGGACGTACTGCGAATCGGTATAGACCCGCGCCTGTACCGGTTGAGGGAACGACTGTAACGCCTCAATGACCGCAAGCAACTCCATCCGGTTGTTCGTCGTCCCCGGCTCACCGCCACAAAGTTCCGTCTCAGTCTCACCATGTCGCAGCAAGGCCCCCCAGCCCCCAGGCCCAGGGTTCCCGCTGCAGGCACCGTCTGTGTAGATGTCGATCATTCTCTGCGTCCTCTGCTGAACGGTTTTGCGTCGGGATTGTACTATGTCCCTTTTACCAGAACCATAGCGAATCCCGTGACTCAATCAACGCACTAGAGTATAGTGGCACGTCACACACGTTCACATTTTTCAGAGAGTCACATACTGCGCACCATTTTTCTCATCGGCACAGGCGGGTTCGTCGGATCGATCCTTCGCTATCTCTTGAGCGGCTATGCGCAACAACTGAGCAAGAGTATCCAATTTCCCTTTGGCACTCTGGCCGTCAATGTGGTGGGTTGTGCGCTGGTCGGCTTCCTTGCTGAGCTCGCCGATCAGCGAGGCGTCATTTCCGGGGAAGCCCGGGCGTTTCTAATCGTAGGCCTACTGGGAGGATTTACCACATTCTCGGCGTTCGGCAACGAAACGATGAACCTGCTGCGTGACGGAGAACTGTGGCTCGCCGGAGGAAATATCGTCGGCCATCTACTCCTGAGCCTCGTTGCCGTATGGCTCGGCTACTCCACTGCCTATCTACTTTGGAAATGATCGATGCGCATAGACCACGGATGTCTACTGAGAATCTACGTCGGGGAAAGCGATAAACACGCCGGGCGGCCTCTCTATGAATGGATCGTCGCACAGGCTCACACGCAACAACTCGCCGGAGCCACCGTCTACCGTGGGCTCATGGGCTTCGGACCCCACACCCGCGTGATTCACACCTTCAAGATCGAACGATTGGCTGAAGATCTTCCTATTACCATCGAGATTGTCGACTCGCGCACCAAGGTCGAAGAGTTTCTCAACTTCATCGAACAGCAGATCTCGTCTAACCTCTTAGCCAACATGCAAACAATCGAAATCCGCTCCATTCAAGGCCAATCCAAGTAGCAGAGCCCAAACCTGCCTTTCTTTTGCGAAAACTTCGACCTCGGACGACCTTCTCTGCCAGTTGCATAAACTACTGCATGCGGCTGTTCGCCATCTTCAACGCTCAGCTCTCCGCCACAGTTTCATTTCAGCATTACGGATCTACGGCAAGACTCCCAGCTCCCAGGGCCAGGACTCTGGCTACAGGAGCCATCCATATAGATCTCGATTATTCGTTAACTCTTCATGAGGGTATGTCTCACTTTGCAATCACACCACTGGTATGATCATTCGCCGGCGATGTTGTGCTCTGACAACTTGCATGAAATAGACTGCCCATGGAAAGCGAGACAGGTACTAGGAAAGGTCCTGGCACATCTCATTCGATCTGCGACGGATCGGGATTTGAGAATACGAGGTTGTCCCAATAATTGGCTTGGCGAATTTCGGTTCCACCTTCCTTCATCGAGAGTGCCTTGCGAAGGCCTAGCCGTACAAGCTCTTCAATGGTGTCAATGAAGGTCAGTAAGTTGGCAGACTGATTGTCTGGGAGACGAGTTTCGTCCGGCGATCCGCCATGCACAATCGCACTTCTGGCATCATATGCTTGGCGCATTATGCGGAAGACTTCTTGCTCGCCGTAACTCGGATGCTGGATAAACTTTGCAGCCCGCAACGCGAAACGGAACCGGAGCTCTCCGCGGTCTTTCAGCCCTAGATCCCCAAGAAATAACGCTTCTGCTGCGATAACCATGTCAACTATCCGGTCGACGAGAAGTGCACGATCGAAGGCGAGATTGAAGCGGTGGATACTAAAGCCAAATCGCGCAGCTCCTTCCTCTAACAGACGCCACAGTGCGAGAAAGCGAGGGACTTCACCTTCTGATAACTCAAGTTTTCCACCGTATGGCCACTGTCCGATTATTTGAAATGAGGTCCCAGCGCTTAACCATGGGAAGTCGGACCAAGTTGCGAGACCTGCAGCGCGAATCTGAGTGTGTTTAAAGAGGCGGAGCGCTGAAAGAACATCATCGATTACGAGATCCTCTCGATAAAGAGGACGATTGCCAAAGCTGCCCTCATCCTTAGCATCTATCGGCTCGAGTGGTTCATCACCTCGCTTCATAAGTTTCGGAAGAACCATCGTCCTCCGAATTCCAACGGCGATCTCTCCATAGATGAGCGGAAATCTTGGCGAAATAGGCCGAATCACGCCAGCCTGACAACAGCGAGTGACCTCTTCATCTGTCAGGCGATCCAGCACTACCTCGTTGTTCAGCCGAAGCGGAAGTGTCGAGACGACTAGGTAAGGAAGGGGTGCGACTGTTTTGGAAACAATCTGGTCCGCACGAAAAGAACTGATCAATTCCTGCCATTTAATGTGGAATTTCTCGTCCGCAAATACAAGGTGTTTTTCGTCGTCTACCATCGCGTATATTAGGGACTTCAGAATGTCGTTTGCCTCCAAGCGGGAGGTCGATATGCTGGTCCCTACCAGGCGATCGAGATGTGGTCCAATAATCGCATCTGCTTTCAGACACTCGACACAGGCTTCGTGGTCTGGCCGCAAGTTGAGCCACTCATCACTCAGCATTGGCCACAACCTCCGGATACGCTTTTTCCGTTCACGGAAGTGACCATCGGTCCCACGTTCCCATAAGGTTTCATTCTCAAACTCTGGAGCTGAGTCCTTCAGTATCTCGGCAAGATGCGATATCGCATTCCGTACGAAGTCATTAACGGCTTGTTCAGTCTGATCGCTGATCGAAGACATATGTGCGCCACTCATTGATAACGTGGTCAGGCAGTAGTTCTCTCGCACCAAGCTTACGCTTCGGCGGGGTCAGGATTGATCTTCGAGGCAGGTTGCATTTTACCCCGTGAGATCGCCTGTTTTATCGAACCAGCAATCTTCGGAGTCTTGGTCGTCACGTCCGCATTCTGGGCGCGATGCAAGAGCGCATGGTCCATCAGCACCAGCGCCATCATGGCTTCGGCGATAGGTGTCGCGCGGATGCCGACACAGGGATCATGGCGGCCGTTGGTTTCGACCGTGACCGGATTGCCCTGCTTGTCGATCGACTTGCGTGGAATGCGGATGCTGGAGGTCGGCTTGATGCCGATGGTGACGACGATATCCTGTCCGGTAGAGATGCCGCCGAGAATGCCGCCGGCATGGTTGGAGAGAAAACCCTCTGGCGTCATTTCATCGCCATGTTCTGACCCGCGCTGAGTCACTGACGCGAAGCCTGCCCCGATCTCAACCGCCTTCACCGCATTGATGCTCATCATCGCTGCGGCCAGATCCGAATCCAACTTGGCATAGACTGGCGCACCCCACCCGACCGGCACCTGCTCGGCAATCGTCGTGATTTTGGCGCCAACCGAATCACCGGCCTTGCGCAGCTCATCCATGAATGATTCGAGCTTGGGCACCATATCCGGGTCGGCGGAGAAAAACGGATTCTGACTGACCGCCGCCCAATCCTTGAATGGCAACTCGTGAGGCCCCAGCTGGCTCAGATAGCCTCGAATGACGATGCCGTATCTCTCCGACAACCATTTTCTAGCTATCGCGGCCGCTGCCACGCGCACCGCTGTCTCGCGGGCCGAGGCTCGTCCTCCACCCCGATGGTCACGAATTCCATATTTCTGCCAATAGGTGTAGTCGGCGTGGCCTGGACGGAACGTATCGACGAGGTTGCCGTAATCTCGGCTGCGCTGGTCTTCGTTACGAATCAGCAGCGCGATCGGCGTACCGGTCGTCTGTCCCTCAAACACTCCTGAGAGAATTTCAACGGTATCCGACTCCTGCCGCTGTGTCACATGACGAGAGGTCCCAGGCTTTCGCCGGTCGAGGTCCTGCTGGATATCTTCTGCCGAGAGTGCGAGTCCAGGTGGGCATCCATCGACGACACACCCGATGGCGGGCCCATGGCTCTCGCCGAACGAGGTGACGGTAAAGATTCTGCCGAATGTATTACCGGCCATATGGAGGCACGCTCCCTACTCGACCAGATCCAGCTTGATGCGCAATTCCTTGAGTTGATCAGCTGCGACAGCCGATGGTGCATCGGTCAATGGGCATTGCGCCCGTTGCGTCTTGGGGAACGCGATGACGTCACGGATTGAATCGGCGTGGCCCAACAGCATCACCAAGCGATCCAACCCAAACGCGATCCCACCATGCGGCGGAGCACCATACTCCAGTGCCTCGAGCAAAAATCCAAACTTACTCGCTGCATCTTCCTTGCCGATCCCAAGGAGATCGAACACTTTGCTCTGCACATTGCTGCGGTGAATACGAATACTGCCACCGCCAATTTCACTGCCATTCAGCACCATATCGTATGCCTTGGCCCGTACTTTCAGGGGTTCGGACTCCAACAACGGTAGATCCTCATCGAGTGGCGCCGTGAACGGATGGTGCATGGCCACGTACCGCTTCTGTTCTTGATCGTAGTCCAACATCGGGAAATCCATCACCCACAGGGGTCGCCATGCGGAGGTGTCGATCAGCTTCAACTCCTCACCCAAGAGAAGCCTGATCCGCCCCATCACGTCGTGAACGACCGCTGGTTTATCGGCGCCGAACAGGACCAGGTCACCAGGCTTCGCCTCCGGCAGAGCCGCCGCAAACGCGTTGGCATTCAGAAATTTAGCAATGACGGATTCGAGCTGCCCTTCCGCCGTGAGCTTGAGCCACGCCAGGCCTTTCGCACCGAAACTCTTCGCCATTTCCCCCAACGCGTCGATTCGTGTCCGCGACAGCGACGCTCCGCCCTTTACGATCAAGGCTTTGACGATGCCGCCCTTGGTCGCCGCATCCTTAAAGACCTTAAAATCGCTCGCGGCACCGAATGCCGTCATGTCATAGAGCGGCATGTCGAACCGGAGGTCCGGCTTGTCTGAGCCGTAACGACCAATGGCTTCCGCATAGGTCATCCGAGGAAAGGGTGTCGGCAACTGCACGCTGCCGGCCTTATCAAAGACCGTGACAATCATGCGCTCCATGAGGCTCATGACTTGTTCTCGATCCACGAACGACAGTTCCATGTCGATCTGGGTAAACTCCGGCTGCCGATCATTGCGGAGATCTTCGTCTCGGAAGCAGCGCGCGATCTGATAGTACCGATCGACACCGCTCACCATCAGCACCTGCTTGAAAAGTTGCGGCGACTGCGGCAGCGCAAAAAACTGTCCGGCATTGACGCGGCTCGGCACCAAATAATCCCGAGCACCTTCCGGCGTACTCTTTGTCAGAATCGGCGTCTCTACCTCCAAGAACCCTTCCGCGTTTACGAACTCTCTGGTGGCCTGCAGAATGCCATGACGCAGGCTCAAGAGCTGCTGCATCCGAGGCCGACGAAGGTCCAGGAACCGATACTTCAACCGAATCGCTTCCGTGACTTCCGCATCGTCTTCGATCACAAATGGCGGGGTCTTGGCCTCATTGAGAATCTCCACCGCATCGACAAAGATTTCCACTTCGCCAGTCGAGAGGTCTGGATTCTTTGACTCATCCGGACGCGCCATGACCTGTCCCGTGACCGATACCACACACTCGCTGCGGAGTGCATGGGCGGCCTGGTGAACCGCGAGATTTCGTTCTGCGTTGAAAACAACCTGTGTGATGCCAGTCCGGTCACGAAGGTCAATAAAGATCACCACGCCATGATCACGCCGTCGCTGAACCCAGCCGTTCAGCACAACGGTCTGCCCGACATGTTGCTTCTTCAACTCGCCGCAGCGATGTGTGCGGATGTTCATACCATTCTCGCTTTCTTGCCAACATACTTCTTGGTCTTGAGCGGTCTCGCCCAGCCCTCGCGCCTAACCAGCCGCTTGGGACCAACTTTCGGCTCTTCTCCTTTTTCGACCGAGGTTACGCGTTCCTCGACCAATTCACGCAAGGCATTGGCTTCTCGATCAGTGAGGAACCGAAATTCACCGGGCTCCAGTTTGCCAAGCGCCAGTGGCCCCATCCTGACCCGCATCAGCTTGATCACCAGATGCCCCACGAATTCCAACATGCGTTTCACTTGATGCTTACGGCCTTCCCGAATCGTGATCTCCAGCCAAGAGTTCGCCTCGGCTCTTTTTATCTTTTTGACCATCGCCGGACTCGTCATGCCATCCTCGAGTTTGACTCCGCGCTGGAGTTGGACGATCTCGGCATCTGTCAGCACACCTTTGACCTTAATGAGATACGTCTTGGGCACGTGATAGCGCGGATGAAGGAGGGCCTGCGCCAACTCACCATTGTTGGTAAGCAGCATCAGCCCTTCACTATCAAAGTCCAAGCGGCCAACCGGAAACACTCGCACGGACACGCCATGAAGAAAGTCCTTCACGGTGTCTCTCCCACCGGGGTCGTCCAATGTCGACATGACGTTCTTGGGTTTGTTTAGCATCAAATACACAAACGGCTGTGCCGAGGTCAGGTGCTTCCCGTCCACTTTCACGTGATCACGTTCAGGATCGACCTTTGTCCCGAGTTCCGTGACCACCTTGCCGTTCACCGATACTCGGCCGGACGCAATCAGCATCTCAGCCTTTCGGCGGGACGAAAGCCCCGTACTCGCGATGAGCTTTTGGAGACGAATGTCCATGAATTTTCCAGTCACGTATATTGTGTCATTCGCATGAGCACACCGGTCGGCGCGTCACGCTTCACGAACGACACCGTACATTATTCCCATTCGATCGTCGATGGCGGTTTCGAGCTGATGTCATACACCACTCGATTCACGCCCTTCACTTCATTGATAATCCGGCTCGACATCCGGCCCAGCACATCGTTCGGAATCTTGGCCCAGTCGGCGGTCATCCCGTCGACACTGGTCACCGCGCGAATCGCCACTACGTTATCATAGGTCCGCTGATCGCCCATGACGCCGACAGTGCGGATCGGCAAGAGCACGGCGAAGAATTGCCAGATGTCTCGGTAGAGTCCCGCGCCACGAATCTCCTGATCGACGATCGTTTCGGCTCCACGGAGGATCGCCAATCGCTCCTTCGTCACGGAGCCAAGCACCCGGATCGCAAGACCTGGACCGGGGAACGGCTGCCGCCAGACAATCTCATCCGGCAAGCCCAGTTCGGTCCCCAGTACCCGCACTTCGTCCTTGAACAATTCCCGAAGCGGCTCGATCAATTTCAACTTCATCCTGGCCGGCAGACCACCAACATTATGATGCGTCTTGATCGTGGCTGACGGCCCCTTGAAGCTCACGCTCTCAATGACATCGGGATAGAGTGTCCCCTGCACCAAGTACTTCACGCCCTTCAGCTTCTTGGACTCGACCTCGAAATTCTTGATGAACAAGCGTCCGATGATTTTGCGCTTCCGTTCGGGATCGGTGACGCCCTTCAAACCATCCAGGAACTGTGTCGTCCGATCAAGCACCCGAAGATTGAGATGCATCTGCGACGCAAGAGTCTTCTTCACCTGGTCGCGTTCGCCCGCCCGAAGCACCCCATTATCGACGAAGATGCAGGTCAGCTGGTCTCCGATGGCGCGGTGCGTAAGAGCCGCCGCGACCGACGAATCGACTCCGCCGCTCAGTGCGCAGATCACGCGATCTTTTCCGACCTGCTCGCGGATTTGATTCACTCCCTGATCCACGTAGGACTGCATGGTCCAGGTCGGCGTACAGCCGCAAATCTCATAGACGAAGTTGTGGAGTATCTTCGCTCCTTCCGGCGTATGCGCAACTTCCGGATGGAACTGCAGGCAATAGATCCGCCGCTGCGCATCCTCCGACTTCATGGCCGCAACCGGGGAATTGTTGGTATGGGCAATGGACCGGAACCCCTTCGGCATGCGCTCGATCCGGTCTCCATGGGACATCCACACCACCGAGGAACCACCGGCGCCGATGCCTTTGAAGAGATCGCTGCGGTCATCGATCAGCACGTCTGCCCGGCCATATTCTCGATGCGGCGCCTTGACGACCTTCCCGCCTGACAAATACGTCACCAACTGCATGCCATAGCAGATGCCAAGGATTGGAATATTCTGATTAAAGAGCTCCTTGGAGATGAGCGGCGCGTTTTTTTCGTAGACACTGGAGGGCCCTCCGGACAGGATGATACCTTGCGGCCGATACGCAAGAATCGTCGCCAAGGGGACCGTACAGGGGAGAATTTGCGAGTAGACCTGGGCTTCGCGAATGCGGCGGGCGATCAGTTGCGTGTACTGCGACCCAAAGTCGAGGACCAGAATTCTATTGTGCCAAAGTTCCATCGTGATGTTGTGAGGAATACAGGGTGAGGGGTAAGGGGGTAACGGCCCTTTCAACTCGTTAGGAACAGGAACCCCTCATTCCTGCCTCCTCACTCCGTACCAGTACCTATTCCCAATCCATCCGATAGTTCGGCGCTTCTTTGGTAATGATCACGTCATGCACATGGCTCTCACGGAGGCCGGCCACGGATTGTCTGATGAACGTGGCATTCTGTTGCAAATCGACAATCGTCTTACAGCCACAGTATCCCATTCCCGATCGCACACCGCCGACGAGCTGATACACCACGGCAGCCAACGAACCTTTATAGGGCACACGACCTTCGATCCCTTCGGGCACCAGTTTCTGAGCCGGGCGTCCTCCTTGTCCATACCGATCCCCGCCCCCTCGCTCCATCGCCCCGATGGAACCCATGCCGCGATAGACCTTGTAGGTTCTGGCTTGATAGAGCACCGTCTCACCCGGAGACTCTTCTGTTCCGGCAAAGAGTCCACCAAGCATCACAGACGACGCCCCAGCAGCCAAGGCCTTTGTGATATCGCCTGAAAACTTGATGCCGCCATCGGCAATAATCGGCACCCCGCTGCCAGTTAACACTTTTGCGCAATCCGCGATCGCGGTGAGCTGCGGCATTCCGGCGCCCGACACGATCCGCGTCGTGCAAATCGATCCCGGTCCGACCCCGACCTTGACCGCATCGACTCCGGCTTTGAGGAGGTCTTTGGCCGCCTCTGCGGTGCCGATGTTTCCCACGATCAGTTCGAGAGCCGGATACAGTTTCTTGATCATCTTCGCCGTATCCAGCACGGCTTGCGAATGGCCGTGCGCCGTGTCGATCACGACAAGGTCCACGCCGGATCTCTTGAGCAGCGTCACCCGCTCTTCAGTCTCCGGTCCGACACCCACCGCCGCCCCGACCCGTAAGCGCCCATGGCCATCTTTGCAGGCGTTGGGATACTTGACCCGCTTTTCGATATCTTTAATGGTAATGAGCCCTTTGAGCTCAAATTGCTTATTCACCACCGGTAATTTTTCAATCCGGTGCTCATGCAGAATCTCTTTGGCCTTCTCCAGGCTGGTGCCCTCTGGCGCCGTGATCAACCGGTCTCGTTTCATCACCTGCGCCACCTTCAGGTCCATCCTCGTTTCAAATCTGAGATCGCGGTTGGTGAGAATCCCGACCAGCTTGCGCCCTTTGGTGACGGGGATACCCGAGATCCGATACTTCGCCATGAGTTGGTACGCGTCTCGAATCGTTTGGTCGGGAGAAATCGTGACGGGGTCGAGGATCATTCCGCTTTCTGACTTCTTCACCTTATCGACTTCCGTCGCCTGATCTTCCGGAGACAACACGCGATGAATGATCCCAATACCCCCTTCGCGCGCCATCGCAATCGCCAGCCGAGATTCCGTCACGGTATCCATCGCCGCGCTGACGAGCGGGATATTGATCCGGATATTGCGCGATACAAAGGTGCTGGTATCGACTTCATTGGGTACAATCTTCGACTTGGCCGGCACGAGGACCACGTCGTCGTATGTCAGTCCGAGTCGCGGTTCTTTATCAAGCATCGCTCCCTCTTCACACGTTCTGCGTTCGTTGCATGTTCTCCACCTCGGCCAACTCCTCCGCCTCGCCCTGCAACCGTTCACTGCCCTCGTCCGCCGGCATGAACTGCTGCACCCGTGTGTTGCCGCTATCCACGACAAAGACGCTCCCCTTCGCATCGACAGCAATCCCGTAGGGAAAATTGAATTGCCCGTCGCCGTTGCCGAACCCGCCCCACTGGGTGATGAAATTGCCCTCGCGATCAAACTTTTCAATCCGATGATTTCCCGTATCCGTCACGTAGAGCTGTCCAGCTCCGTCAACGGTGATCCCCCAGGGCGAGCGCAATTGTCCGGCCTCTTGCGCCAGAGCACTACTGGCATGCCCAGGGGCTGAACTGCCTCCCCACTTCGTTAACAGCTGGGGTAAGACGTTGGTACTGGTGTCAAATTTCTGGATGCGGTGATTGCCCATATCGACGATATAGACGGTCCCGTCCTCTTGATCGACGGCCACACCGCGCGGGAAATAGAACTGCCCGTCACCGTTGCCGAAGCTGCCCCAGGCCATGATGAACTCGCCGGACATGTCGAATTTCTGCACGCGGAAATTGGCGCTATCGACGACGTAGATGTAGCCGCGCACGCGGTCGACCGCAATCCCCCAGGGCGCATTGAACTGTCCTTCGCCGTTTCCACGCGAACCGAACTTCATCATGTACCCGCCAAGCTTCCCGTCGAACTTTTGAACCCGGTGATTATTCGTATCCACCACCCAGACATCGCCCTTGCCGTCGCAGGCAATACCGGTGGGATTGTGAAAATTCGCATTGGCTGAGCCAAAACTTCCCCACAGAATGATGAAGTTCCCGGCATTATCGAACTTCTGCACACGATTGTTGCCGTTATCGACGACAAACAGCGATCCTTGTTGATCGGCGCACAGTCCGTACATCGGCGCGATAAACTCTCCGCCGTGCAACAACGACGCACCTCGCCCCGGCTTCCCCCACTTCGACACGCACAGATAGCCAGACGTATTGACCAAAATAGTCGTGCTGGCCGGCGTGGAGACATTGTTGCCGATATCTTTGAACCACACATAAATGGTTTTGTGCCCATCTCCAGGCGAGAGAATGAACGGAATCGTGGCGCCGAACTTGATCGCCGATGTCACATCCACCCACCCAGGCGTGCCAGCCACAGGCGTCAACGGACTTTCAGAAATAAAATAGGCCCCAACTCCTGTATCCAAATCGGTTGCCGAAATCGTCACCACGACTTCGGGCGAGTTGGTCATGAAGGCCCCGTGATTGATCACGGCGTAAGGATTCTGCGGCGCCGTGATATCGATGAGCACGGGTATCGCTGTGACTTCTTCCGAGGGTCCGCTTTCCGTTCCATCTTCGAACGATGCGGTCACCGCATAAAAATAAGGCGTATCGTTGGTGAGACCTTCATGCGTGTACGGGGTCGTCACGCCTTCAATCTTCGTCGCCCCCTCGATCGTGACATGAGGCGAGGTACTGAAATAGAGATTGTAGGCTTGCGCGCCAGGCACCTCCATCCAACTCAGAAAGACTTCTGTATCGCCGGCCTTGACGGCAAGGCTGCGGGGTGGCTGCACCGCCCCGGCCTCCACTGGCTGCGCAGGCTGGTCCTTCCCACGATTCATCTCTTCTTCGGTCGGCACATATTTCAGGATACGGTGATTGCCGCTGTCGACGACGAACACGCAGCCTTCCTTATCGACCGCGATGCCATAGGGGAAATTGACCTGTCCCTCTGTTTTTCCTCGGTTCCCAAATGAGCACAGGAACGTCCCGTTGCCGTCAAACTTCTGCATGCGATGGTTGCCGCTGTCGACGACATAGACGTTGCCGAGTGCGTCACACGCGATGCCCCATGGTGACTTAAACTGTCCGGGTCCCTGACCTTCCCGGCCCCATTTCGTCAAGAAGCTTCCTCGGGCATCGAATTTTTGGATGCGATTATTACTTTCATCGGCCACATAGATATTGCCGATAAAATCGACCGCCACGCCGCGCGGAAAGAAGAAGGCGCCGTCGAAGCTGCCGTCACGGCCCCACTTCAGCAGTGGTTGGCCATCGGCTTGAAATTTTTGGATACGCGCATTACTCGTGTCAGAGACATACACATGGCCGTCTTGATCCGTTGTAATGCCCCAGGGCACATCGAAGCGGCCCATATCGGCCCCCCGCCAGGCGAACCCAAACTTGCCCCATGCTTTCTGCGCGTTACCCTCGAGATCAAACTTCTGCACCCGATTGTTGCCGCTGTCAGCCACATACATAACATCGCCCGGCCCGACCGCCAAACCACGGGGATAGTAGAACTGGCCTTCCTGTGAACTGGGTTCGCTGCCCCACCGAGCCAGGAACGTTCCAGTTTTATCGAATTTTTGGATCGAATGGTTATCCGTATCTGCTACGTAGATGTTGCCGTTCTTGTCGAGCGCAATTCCCGTGGGCGAGTTCAACTCCCCATCGCCCACTCCTTCAGAGCCGATGACCATGGCCAGGAGATATGGCGATGGAATCGCCATCACTTCTTGCGATTCAAGGCTTTCGCCCTTCGAGGTGACGACGGTGACGACATAGTGGTAACAAGTGCCATTGGCCAGGTCATCATGGACGTAGGGACTCGAGGCGCCCTCCAGACACGTCGCCTTGTCCTTCTTCACACCGATCACACCCTTAAAATCTTCAGGGCCAGCGATGGGACGAGTCAGTTCCGAGTATTTGATCTGTACGCCCTTGGACGTCTGAAAGTAGAGGTTGTAGTACATGGCATCCGGAACCGGATCCCATGTGACGATAATACGCCCATTGCCGGGTTTGGCATGAACGTGTTGCGGAGGTGACGGCAGCTCTTCTTCCTCCGCCACTGAATCTCCGGCACCCCATTCTCCCTGAAGCCCATCGATACGGATGGGGGACCGATCGAATTGAAACATATCATCAAAAAGCCAAGCTTTCATCACGGTGTTGCCTCAGATTGCTCGTGGGAACGACTCAGAAACAGCGGAACTTTCAATCATTTAGACTTGGGTTGATCACTGTAGCAAAGCGACGGAAATAGAGTCAAGGCAACCGCCACAATGCCTTGGAGAATGATGTCTTGAAAAAGAGCCCTATGGTATCCGTCGTTGGATCGATTACAATGCAACGGTTCCCCGAGGCAACGCCCGTGATCAGAGGGCTCTCTTCTCTAGGCAATTTGCAGGGCAGTTAGAGATTTCTGAATAGAAAGGAGCGCAACAGAAGCTACGATGCGAAACTTCATCCTTGGCGTCACGGTCGGTGCCGTCCTTACCACGATGGTGGTCCATGCAGCAGGGAAAGATGGAATGGGAGGGAGTGGACGGCCTCCGCTCTCGAATGATGAACGGGAGCGGCAGTTTCAGCTTCAACTCGACCACATACGTCAACAAACTGAGCTGGAACAGGCACGCATGCAAGGGAAAAAGAAACCCTGCTAGTGAGCCACAAGCCCTCCGAACTGGCCGATCGTCAGTTTCGTCGTGTGCTTTCGTCGTGTGCTATAGACCGAGTAGTCAATAACCACGTATCAATGGCAGATAGGACGAATTCAAAGGTGGATAATTATGAGAATGTTTCAAGTTAGACAAACTGTCACCTATGACCTGACGACGGCCGCAGGGACAGAGCAGGAAGCCATTTTAAAAGCCAAAGGTATTCCACTGTCTCAATGGACCGCCGAGGCCAGTGAGATCACGGCCGAGATGCTGGATGAGACCGATGAAATCGACGAGTACTGAACGACGCCCATGGTCCGTTCCACCTTTCCGTGGCATTGAGCACAGAGAGCCGACACGCATCATCACGATCAGGGAGAAGAAACCATGCGCCTGATTCAAAGCATCCAAACATCCGCGCTGTGTTTGCTCCTCATCGCTGCCATGACGCCCGCAGCCACTGCCGGGGACAAGGGACACGCCAGCGGTCAGACTGCTCCATTGGATAAGAAAACTGAGGACAGGGGACGGTATGTCATCAAGATCGCTGGGTGTAATGATTGCCACACCACCGGCTATGCGGAAGCCGCTGGAAAGATTCCTGAGAAAGACTGGCTCAAGGGAGATGCGATGGGATGGCGCGGGCCTTGGGGTACAACCTACGCGAGCAACATACGGCTCTCTATGCAGAATCTCTCAGAAGCCCAGTGGATCCAGGTTTCGCGGTCGGTTGAGTTTCGACCACCTATGCCATGGTTCGTCTTGCGGGAGATGACCGAGCAGGACCTGCGGGCCATCTATCGATTTATCAGAACGCTCGGCCCGGCCGGGGAACCGGCGCCCGCCTATGTTCCGCCGGATCAAGAACCGCCACAACCATATATCTTGTTCCCGTCTAACTAGGCGGGTTCAGGATGCGCACGATACTCTCAGTACGGGCATTGTGTAGAAACCGACAGCCAGTTCTTACGCTAGTCAGATACGTTTGCCATAGCACGAAATGCCTATAGTGGTCCCGGATACTTCAACCAGGCCATGTTCTATGGGTTTTTCCGCGTTGCGTTCCGGAAAGAGATCGATCTGACCTTGGATGGGCTGCAAGCCACGCTAGACTCATGCCCAGACAAACTCACCAAGGGGCTGTTGAAAAAAGCGGTGTGCGGCCTCCGGTGAGAGGAGGATGGTCCAAACTTAGCTGCGCCCATTGCTGGACTTCCACACCGTGCCTATCAACGTCGTGGTCTCCGACGGCCCTTCAGGGGGCTTCAAGCCCCAGTGAGAACTCATCTTGGGAGGGGCTTCCCGCTTAGATGCTTTCAGCGGTTATCCTGTCCGCACGTAGCTACCCAGCAATGCCGTTGGCACGACAACTGGAACACCAGCGGTGCGTCCACTCCGGTCCTCTCGTACTAGGAGCAGCTTCCCTCAATTCTCAAACGCCCATGGCAGATAGGGACCGAACTGTCTCACGACGTTCTGAACCCAGCTCACGTACCACTTTAAATGGCGAACAGCCATACCCTTGGGACCTGCTTCAGCCCCAGGATGTGATGAGCCGACATCGAGGTGCCAAACACCGCCGTCGATATGAACTCTTGGGCGGTATCAGCCTGTTATCCCCGGAGTACCTTTTATCCGTTGAGCGATGGCCCTTCCATTCAGAACCACCGGATCACTATGACCTGCTTTCGCACCTGCTCGACTTGTCCGTCTCGCAGTCAAGCACCCTTATGCCATTGCACTCATCGCCTGATTTCCGACCAGGCTGAGGGTACCTTCGTGCTCCTCCGTTACTCTTTGGGAGGAGACCGCCCCAGTCAAACTACCCACCAGGCACTGTCCCCGGCCCGGATGACGGGCCTGGGTTAGAACTCCGAACAGACCAGGGTGGTATTTCAAGGTCGGCTCCACCAGGGCTGGCGCCCCCGCTTCAATGCCTCCCACCTATCCTACACAAATCGGTTCAAAGTCCAGTGCCAAGCTATAGTAAAGGTTCACGGGGTCTTTCCGTCTAGCCACGGGTATACGGCATCTTCACCGCAATTTCAATTTCACTGAGTCTCGGCTGGAGACAGTGTGGCCATCGTTACGCCATTCGTGCAGGTCGGAACTTACCCGACAAGGAATTTCGCTACCTTAGGACCGTTATAGTTACGGCCGCCGTTTACTGGGGCTTCGATCAAGAGCTTCCCCGAAGGTGACCCCATCAATTAACCTTCCAGCACCGGGCAGGCGTCACACCCTATACTTCCTCTTTCGAGTTCGCAGAGTGCTATGTTTTTGCTAAACAGTCGCAGCCACCAATTTTTTGCAACCCCCTTCGGCTCCATCCGCAAGGGACTTCACCTACCAGGGGCATACCTTCTCCCGAAGTTACGGTATCATTTTGCCTAGTTCCTTCAGCCGAGTTCTCTCAAGCGCCTTAGAATTCTCATCCCACCCACCTGTGTCGGTTTACGGTACGGCCACTCGTGACCTGGTGCTTAGAGGTTTTTCTTGGAAGCAGGGCATCCATCACTTCATGCTATCCGAGGATAGCATCCGTCATCACGCCTCAGGATTGCGGGCCCGGATTTGCCTAAGCCCACTCCCTACACGCTTAAACCGGCACTTCCAACCGCCGGCCGATGTAGCCTTCTCCGTCACCCCATCGCAGTCACGACCGGTACAGGAATATTAACCTGTTTCCCATCGACTACGCCTTTCGGCCTCGCCTTAGGCACCGACTGACCCTGCGTCGATTAGCGTTGCGCAGGAACCCTTGGGTTTTCGGCGTGCGGGTTTTTCACCCGCATTATCGTTACTCATGTCAGCATTCGCACTTCCGATACCTCCAGGAAGCTTCTCAACTTCCCTTCGCAGGCTTACGGAACGCTCCTCTACCGCCCATCCATAAGGACGGACCCGTAGCTTCGGTACTATGCTTAGCCCCGGTAAATCTTCCGCGCAGACCGACTCGACCAGTGAGCTATTACGCTTTCTTTAAAGGATGGCTGCTTCTAAGCCAACCTCCTGGCTGTCTGGGCCTTTCCACATCGTTTCCCACTGAGCATAGATTTTGGGACCTTAGCTGACGGTCTGGGCTGTTTCCCTTTCCACGACGGACCTTATCACCCGCCGTGTGTCTCCCGTGCTGGAACTTGTCGGTATTCGGAGTTTGCATCGGGTTGGTAAGCCTAGACGGCCCCCTAGCCGAAACAGTGCTCTACCCCCGGCAGTTATACACGAGGCGCTACCTAAATAGCTTTCGAGGAGAACCAGCTATCTCCGGGCTTGATTAGCCTTTCACTCCTATCCACAGCTCATCCCCGTATTTTTCAACAGACGTGGGTTCGGCCCTCCAGTTAGTATTACCTAACCTTCAGCCTGGTCATGGATAGATCGCCCGGTTTCGGGTCTAATCCCAGCGACTGAACGCCCTGTTCAGACTCGCTTTCGCTACGCCTCCCCTATCCGGTTAAGCTTGCCACTGAGATTAACTCGCTGACCCATTATACAAAAGGTACGCAGTCACGGAACAAGTCCGCTCCCACTGCTTGTACGCATACGGTTTCAGGGTCTATTTCACTCCGCTCTCCGCGGTTCTTTTCGCCTTTCCCTCACGGTACTGGTTCACTATCGGTCAGTCAGGAGTATTTAGCCTTGGAGGATGGTCCCCCCATGTTCAGACAGGGTTTCTCGTGCCCCGTCCTACTCGTTTTCACGCACCATGGCTTTTCGTATACCGGGCTATCACCGTCTATGGCCAGTCTTTCCAGGCTGTTCTACTAAGTTATAATGCGCTTAAGGGCTGGTCCCCGTTCGCTCGCCGCTACTAAGGGAATCTCGGTTGATTTCTTTTCCTCCGGGTACTTAGATGTTTCAGTTCCCCGGGTTCGCTTCGCTAGGCCTATGTATTCAGCCTAGGATGACCAACTGGTGTTGGCCGGGTTTCCCCATTCGGACATCTGCGGATCAGGGCTAGTTTGCAAGCTCCCCGCAGCTTTTCGCATGCTACAACGTCCTTCGTCGCCTCTGACTGCCTAGGCATCCACCGTATGCGCTTGTTCACTTGACCCTAT
>SWDS01000007.1:0-4486 GCA_005116745.1 Nitrospira sp.
TGCCTGATGCAAGTACGGTCTTCTTCGGAAGTCATGGAACGGGTTGGGTGGGGTTGGGGAGGATGTGCGTGAATTGGCACACTGTTGGGTCCTGAGACAACACGCGTTGTGTTGCTCTGAGGCGATACCTCAGCACTCATCTGGTGGTTGAACGGCCGGCTTTATGTCGGTGCGGCGATCACGTAGGGGTGGGTTCGGCTGGTTGGTGTTTGAGAACTGTACAGTGGATGCGAGCATCTTTGTGGTCAAGTTTTTAAGGGCACACGGTGGATGTCTAGGCATCAGGAGCCGATGAAGGACGTAGGAGGCTGCGATAAGCCTCGGGGAGCTGTCAACCGAGCTGTGATCCGAGGATTTCCGAATGGGGAAACCCGGCACCCGTCATGGGGTGTCACCCGCACCTGAATATATAGGGTGTGTGGAGGGAACGTGGGGAAGTGAAACATCTCAGTACCCACAGGAAGAGAAAACAACCGTGATTCCGTGAGTAGTGGCGAGCGAAAGCGGAAGAGGCTAAACCGTGCACGTGTGATACCCGGCAGGGGTTGCGTGTGCGGTGTTGTGGGACCTGTCTGACTGGTCTGCCGGCTGGTCGGGGAGTAAGAAAATGGTGTGTTAGTGGAATCAGTTTGGAATACTGGACCGTAGTGGGTGAAAGTCCCGTACGCGAAAACATGCCATCTCCCGATGGGGATCCCAAGTAGCAGCGAGCTCGTGAAATTTGCTGTGAATCTGCCGGGACCACCCGGTAAGCCTAAATACTTCCTGGTGACCGATAGCGGACTAGTACCGTGAGGGAAAGATGAAAAGTACCCCGGGAGGGGAGTGAAAGAGTACCTGAAACCGTGTGCCTACAAGCCGTCAGAGCCTTTCGGGGTGATGGCGTGCCTTTTGAAGAATGAGCCTGCGAGTTAGTGCTGCGTGGCGAGGTTAACCCGTGTGGGGTAGCCGTAGCGAAAGCGAGTCCGAATAGGGCGTTTGAGTCGCGTGGTCTAGACCCGAAGCGGAGTGATCTACCCATGGCCAGGGTGAAGCGACGGTAAGACGTCGTGGAGGCCCGAACCCACCAGGGTTGAAAACCTGGGGGATGAGCTGTGGGTAGGGGTGAAAGGCCAATCAAACTCCGTGATAGCTGGTTCTCCCCGAAATGCATTTAGGTGCAGCGTCGCGTGTTTCACCCCGGGGGTAGAGCACTGGATGGTCTAGGGGGCCTACAAGCTTACCGAAATCAACCAAACTCCGAATACCGGTGTGTTAGAGCGCGGCAGTGAGACTGCGGGCGATAAGGTTCGTAGTCGAGAGGGAAACAGCCCAGAACACCAGCTAAGGCCCCCAAGTGTGTGCTAAGTGGGAAAGGATGTGGGGTCGCCCAGACAACCAGGAGGTTGGCTTAGAAGCAGCCATCCTTGAAAGAGTGCGTAATAGCTCACTGGTCAAGTGGTCCTGCGCCGACAATGTAGCGGGGCTCAAGCACACCGCCGAAGCTGTGTCATTCATACAATACATCCGCTCGTTCTTTCGGGGACGTGTGCAGTGGTATGGATGGGTAGGGGAGCGTCCTGCATCCGGTGAAGCCGCGGCGTGAGCCAGCGGTGGAGGGTGTGGGAGTGAGAATGCAGGCATGAGTAGCGAAAGCAGAGTGAGAAACTCTGCCGCCGGATGACCAAGGGTTCCTGGGCCAGGCTAATCCGCCCAGGGTAAGTCGGGACCTAAGGCGAGGCCGACAGGCGTAGTCGATGGACAACGGGTTGATATTCCCGTACCCGTGTGAACGCGTCCCTGGCGAGGCTTGTGATGCTAACCGCCCGATCTGTCGGAGGTCTTCGGACCGATGATGGTGAGCGCGGGAACCGAACTTGTAGTAGTCAAACGATGGGGTGACGCAGGAGGGTAGCTCCGCCAGCAGATGGTGTCTGGTGTAAGCGTGCAGCCCGAGCGATAGGCAAATCCGTCGCTCATCAGGGTGAGGCGTGATGCATAGCCGATTGAGGCGAAGTAGAGTGATCCCATGCTGCCAAGAAAAGCCTCTAGTGAGTGTTCACGCGGCCCGTACCCCAAACCGACACAGGTGGTCAGGTAGAGAATACCAAGGCGATCGGGTGAACTATGGTTAAGGAACTCGGCAAAATACCTCCGTAACTTCGGGAGAAGGAGGGCCAGTGACCTTGAAGCCCCTTGCGGGCTAGGGGTTGTTGGCCGCAGAGACCAGCGAGAAGCGACTGTTTACTAAAAACACAGGTCCGTGCGAAGTCGCAAGACGATGTATACGGACTGACGCCTGCCCGGTGCTGGAACGTTAAGAGGACCGGTTAGTCACCTTGTGTGGCGAAGCTGAGAATTTAAGCGCCAGTAAACGGCGGTGGTAACTATAACCATCCTAAGGTAGCGAAATTCCTTGTCGGGTAAGTTCCGACCTGCACGAATGGCGTAACGACTTCTCGACTGTCTCAACCATAGGCCCGGCGAAATTGCACTACGAGTAAAGATGCTCGTTACGCGCGGCAGGACGGAAAGACCCCGGGACCTTTACTATAGCTTGGTATTGGTGTTCGGTTCGGCTTGTGTAGGATAGGTGGGAGACTATGAAGCGGTCACGCCAGTGGCTGTGGAGTCAACGTTGAAATACCACTCTGGTCGTACTGGATATCTAACCTCGGACCGTGATCCGGTTCAGGGACAGTGCCTGGTGGGTAGTTTAACTGGGGCGGTTGCCTCCCAAAGGGTAACGGAGGCGCCCAAAGGTTCCCTCAGCCTGGTTGGCAATCAGGTGTTGAGTGCAAGTGCACAAGGGAGCTTGACTGTGAGACCGACGGGTCGAGCAGGGACGAAAGTCGGGACTAGTGATCCGGCGCTGGCTGGTGGAAGCGGCGTCGCTCAACGGATAAAAGGTACCCCGGGGATAACAGGCTGATCTTGCCCAAGAGTCCATATCGACGGCATGGTTTGGCACCTCGATGTCGGCTCGTCGCATCCTGGGGCCGGAGTAGGTCCCAAGGGTTGGGCTGTTCGCCCATTAAAGCGGTACGCGAGCTGGGTTTAGAACGTCGTGAGACAGTTCGGTCCCTATCCGCCGCGCGCGCAGGAGACTTGAGGAAGGCTGTCCCTAGTACGAGAGGACCGGGACGGACGAACCTCTGGTGTGCCAGTTGTCCTGCCAAGGGCACGGCTGGTTGGCTACGTTCGGAAGGGATAACCGCTGAAGGCATCTAAGCGGGAAGCCTGTTCCAAGATGAGGTCTCCCACCACCTTGAGTGGTTAAGGCCCCCCACTAGACCATGGGGTTGATAGGCCAGAGATGGAAGCCCAGTAATGGGTGGAGTTGACTGGTACTAATAGGCCGAGGGCTTGCCCACAAACATGCTACGCATCCACTGTACGGCTCTGAAACACCACCCAGAGCCCACACACCCCCAACCACTTGTGGTTGGCGTGTGTGGGAGTCTAAGTGAATAGTGTTTCGTAGAGTTACGGCGGTCATGGCGGAGGGGAAACGCCCGGTCCCATTCCGAACCCGGAAGCTAAGCCCTCCAGCGCCGATGGTACTGCACCCGCCAGGGTGTGGGAGAGTAGGACACCGCCGAACACACCTTCCACGAGGCCCGGTAAACCCCACACGGTTTACCGGGCCTCGCGGCATTGACACGAAAGGCCAGCCGATCTCGGCTGGCCTTTCGTCATATTTCAGGGTAGGCGGCGAGGCGGTGGGTGTGAGGGGGCCGCGATCGTTCCTTCCTGTGCGGGTTACCGGCGAGTAGACTTCCCTGGTGTCGATCTTCTCCGGGCCGGCCGAGGTCGCCGAGCGGCTGGCGGATGCCGGCTATCTGACCGATCAGGCGATCGCGACCACTGTCTACCTGGCCGATGTGCTCGGCAAGCCACTGCTGGTCGAGGGGCCTGCCGGGGTCGGCAAGACCGAGCTGGCCAAGGCCGTCGCGCGGGCCGCCGGAGCCGAACTGATCCGTCTGCAGTGCTACGAGGGACTGGACGAGGCCCGGGCGCTCTACGAGTGGAACTACTCCAAGCAGCTGCTGCGCATCCAGGCCGCCCGCGGTGGGCAGTCCTGGGAGCAGACCCACGACGACATCTTCACCGACGAGTTCCTTCTCGAACGCCCGCTACTCGCCGCGATTCGGCGTACCGAGCCGACCGTGCTGCTGATCGACGAGACCGACAAGGCCGACGTCGAGATCGAGGGACTGCTGCTGGAGGTGCTGTCCGACTTCCAGATCACCATCCCGGAACTCGGCACCGTGCATGCCGCGCGGCGGCCGTTCGTGGTGCTCACCTCCAACGCCACCCGCGAGCTGTCCGAGGCGCTCAAACGACGCTGCCTCTACCTGCACCTCGACTATCCGCGGGCGGAGCGGGAACGCGACATCGTGCTCGCCCAGGTGCCCGGTATCGGCGCCGAGCTCGCCGAGCAGGTCGTCGACCTGGTCGGCACGCTGCGTGGGCTCCAGCTCAAGAAGTCGCCGTCGGTGGCCGA
>SWDS01000007.1:4586-224316 GCA_005116745.1 Nitrospira sp.
AACCGAAAGGCTACGCCGCCTTTCTCCTATTTCCACACCTAAAGATGATACCTCTGGGGCTTGTCCTAACATTTCGTGAGGGGATGTCTGTAGACGTGTACATACCCGTTGATGCAGATGTCAGTGCCGCCTCTGCATGTTGCAGCGTTCAGTTCCTTTGGGAGAGCGGCGGCCAGAGTACCTATATGAGCCCGCTGCTGGTAAGAGCCTGAGCAATCGGAAGCGCTGAGACTGCCAGTGCTGTCCGCGAGTGTGAAAGGGGGTTTTTTGAATTTGATGTATGAGCGTTGTGGCAGGAGGATATCTATGTCTGAGTCTCAGCAAGAAAGTCGGCGAGCGAAATGATGGCACTGTTTGCGTGGCGTTTGAGCGCCAGGAGGTGCCGATCGCCGGAAACGATCCATTCCGCCTGAGCGGCCATTGCACATTCAAGAATGCGGTTGTCTGGCTCGTCTCGTAGTAGGTGTAGGGTCGGGCGGGGGCGTAACACTTTGGCAATGTGACTGATGCTCTGAATCGCCTGCCGAGTCCTGTCTTCTGCCCAATCGAACTTTGTCTGGAGCACTCGTGCGGTTTCTGTCAGGATTGCGACTGAGGTGAAGAGTTCAAAATGGCCTTTGATCGCTCGGAGGTAGGCTTCCTCGGCGTTCCCTCCAGGAATAGCAAAAGCCGAGATGTAGATGTTGGTATCAAAGACGACACGCACGATCAGCGGCCTTGGAAGACGAGTTTCTCCACGTCGGCTTCGGTCAGCACTCCTTTCTTTCTGGCTTTCTTTGCACCGTATCGCTGTAATTCGTGGAATTGCTCTTCTCGACGCCGTTGTTCATAGACCGTGAGCATTTCCCTGAAGAGTTGGCTCTTATTCTTGGCCTCTGCTTTGGCCAGTCTGTCAAAATTCTCAGCCAGATTGGACGGGAGGGAGACCGTCACTGGAACGCGCGAGTGTTTCATGGGCACCTCCTGTATGACAAAATCATACAGTGGAGGATGCGGCGAGGTCAAACGCAAAGCCGAAGAGATAAGAGGGTGAGTCTCGGGGGGCAGAAATCTTGCCTAGGCGACAGTATGCTACCGTACTTTGGCTGTGGCCAGGATGGATTTGGCTGCCGCGATGCCGGACAGCGCTGCGCCTTCCATAAACCCTTGCCATTCATAGAACGAATTCGTGTGTTCTCCAGCGAAAAAAAAGGTTGCCCGCCGGCACTCCCTCCAGACCGGCCATCGTTGTGAATTGGCCGGGGCGGAGAAGTCTGAGCCCTGAGTCAGTTCTTACATCGTTCCGACGGCGTCGTCAGCCGACCAGACTTGACGCTTGGCCAGCAAGGCGGCTGTCATTAATCGTGCGGATGAACGAAATGCAGCGGTTCAAACCATCGGCCAGACTCTCGGTTGCGAATGGTCAGGGGCGGTATCTTACTGAGGGTGAGGCAAGCGGAAGGAGATTGGATACGAGCGGTGGTACCTCTATTCGATCGAAGGAAGGGGCGAACACCGGCCAGAAAAAACGGCGTAGGGGAGTGTCTGCTCCCTCATTCGCTTTCAATCAGCACAGGCCTCGATGAGTTCTGTCTTGACGAATAATCAGAGAGCACCACGGTCGACTGTTGGAGTTCATCGACCACCGGATGGGAACCCATGTCGATGGATCCTTTAAAGAACGCGCCTTCTTCCAGTGAAAACGACGGGGAGGCAATATCGCCGAGCAGGACCGCCGGCTTCAGGAGCTGGATCTTGCTGCTCGCGGTGACGTTCCCTTGGATTTTCCCTCTGCAGACAACGGATTCAGCAACGATCGAGCCTCGGATGAGCGCATTTTCGCCGATGACCAACATGCCCTTGGCGTGGATTTCTCCTTCGATGGAACTATCGATTTGAACGGTGCTGTGAAAATGGACGATGCCTTTGAACGTGACGTCTTTCCCTAGAACTGTAAAATTTGCATCGCCCGTTTCGAGCTCTCGTTTTTTGTCCCACATGATGGCGATCCTCTTTTAAGCTGGAGATGAGCGTATCCAATCCCTCTGATCGACACAGGCCCTTCATCCTAACGAAGTGGGAATAGCCCGTGCGTCCTGTCAGCAGAAATCGAAGGACAACATACAGGAGTCGAGGGAAAGAATCAAAGGCAGGTTTGTACGTATCTCTCTTGGTCTGGATCGAGGGCTATTTCTTGGCGGAGGGGTGTTGCTGAGTTGGTTTCTTTTCCGAACTAGATCTGGTGATGGAGGTGACGGTCTTGCCGATCGCCGGTCCGATCGTGGGAATTTCTTGTTCGATGTTTTGCGCGGCGCTCCGTACTCCGCGCGCGAGGTCTTCGACGGTCAGGACCTTGCTGCGTTCAGTCTGCTGGGATTCAGCCGACACGAGCCCGCTTCCAACCACAGAGAGCAGAGTCAGGAGCGAAAGGAACTGTTTCGTCACACCCTGTCGCGCCATGGAAAAACTATAGCATACGCGTACGAGGAACGGTTATCGGCACGATGCGTTGGATGGAGTATTCGGGTGGGATCGCGTATGATCGCCTCGCAGGATGCGGAAAAAGACCGCCAGCGGCGTTCTCGCATCGCTCAGAGGCTCAACGTACGGCCCAGAGTACGATTCGCCTCTTCGCTCGCTGCGGCCTTGCTGGGCAGCCTTTTTGCGCATCCTGCATGACTATTCAACGTCGTCTTACGCCTCAATATCCGTGACGGCGACAACAGGTCAACATGAGTTTTTCCGCAGCCTACTAGGTCTGCAACCGATATATCAGTAGGGAGTGTCCAATGGATGTCGATGTCTCATCTCGGCGGTTGATCGTTGTTGGGTGTCTCTGTGCCGGACTCGGCGTGGCAGCCGGCGCATTCGGCGCTCATATGCTGAAGGAGATCCTAGAGCCACCAATGTTGGCCGTCTACGACACGGCGACCCGTTACCAGATGTATCATGCCTTCGGCATGGTCTTGAGTGGGTTTGCGGTGCGTCTCGGCCGCGATGCGGGAGCGGCCAAAGCGGGCTGGCTGTTTTTGGCAGGGATGGTGTTATTTTCCGGGAGTCTGTATGGCGTGTCGTTGTTGGGAGTGCGCTGGCTCGGAGCGGTGACGCCGGTCGGTGGCGCGCTGTTTATCGTGGGGTGGTCGGTGCTGGCTTGGCGCGCCTACCGTGGGGCAGGATGTTGAAAAATCCTGCCAGCTTTGTTCTCGCATCGCTCAAGGCCTCAACGTGAGGAAGTCGAAGGCGAAGTACCTATCCGCTCGTATGTGATCGAAACGAGCGGTTCAAGCGAAGCTTGGTATGTACATCCTCGGCCTTTCGCTCGCTGCGGCCGCGGTCGGTGGAATGCGCGTCTTGGCGCGCTGGGGTGGGAGGGTGAGAACGGCAGAATTTTTGAACATCCTGCAGGGGATGTGTTGGCAACTGTGCGTTAGGGCTGACAGGGGGCCATGCGTTTGGCGCTAATCGGTCCCCATCCTCCCATGTTGTTCACGAACGACCCTTCGATCTTCGCATCGTCCTTGATGAACAGCAGGCTGTCCTCTTGGAGCTGGCCGTTATGCTCCCAGCGTAAGTAAATGGCATCTCCCAGGATGATGATCTCGGTCGGTGCTGCGGCCTGAGGCGAGACCTGTTCGAGTGGGGGGAACATGATGGTGGACTTCTGTTCTCCGTGCTTCTGGTGGTTGTGAATGGTCCATTGCCATGTCCCGCACAGTCGAGCCCGGCCTTTGGCCTGCCGGATCCGTTCCTTCCACGCATAGATGTCCCACCACGCGGCGGTTGCCTTTTGACTGGCTTCCAGCGCGGTACGGTTCGCAGCGAGTAACAGCTCCGTAGTCTTCGGCGAGACTGTCGCTTGAGATGGTCCTGTTTCCTGGTCTGTCTGGATGAGACGGAACAGGTCGGAGAGTGAGGTCATCTTGCTGCGGCTCGTTACCCAATCTTGCTGTGTGGCGTGTAGGGAGGTGCTAGTCGTGGAAGGCTTCTCTTCATTGCCGATCGAATCAGCAAACTGCCAGACGGCCATGGCTGCCATCAGTTCAGAGATGGATTGGGACAACTCAGCCAGGCGCAACTCCTTGACCAACTTGCTTGAAAGTCGTTTGGCCCCGACGGCCCTTGCCGCATCGTTGAGACCGAGAGCAGGGCCGATGGTTGCGGTGAATAACGCTTGGGCACTCTCGTCTGAATCGATTGACGCGAGTTGGTTCCCCTTTTGTGAGATTATCTGAGAGAGCAGCATCGGCGACGCGTCTTCCGATCGGACCGGAGAGGACGATAGAAGGATGGAGATCCCCATGATGATTGCAAGGAGCCCGACTGTGGCATCCCGATGTATGCCGAGCTCTCGGCGATGACAAGATGGGCCAGCGAGAATTGAGTGGGTGTGAGTCTGGTTGCGCGGAGACGGTGTGCCTTGGGTCATGTTCCTTGGAAACAAGACTTTAAGAACATCGCGGTTCGTTCCCAGGCGAGGGCTGAATCGCTCGGGTCATAGGAGGCTGGCTTCATCTCGTTGCAAAAGGCGTGGGCCGCCTCAGGGTAGCGATGAATCTCGACGCGCTTGGCATATTCGGCGGCGGCGCTGCGCAGTTGCTCGACGTCGTCCTGCGTTGCCCAGGTGTCCTTCCCTGCCTGGTGATAGAGCACCGATGAAAAGAGGTCTTTCATCAGCTCTTTGGGCGTGACCGGCTTGCCGTAGTAGGAGACGGCCGCCCGCAGCCGTTTTCGATGGCAGGCAAAACGGAGCGCATAGGATCCGCCCATTCCGTAGCCGACGACTCCATGAATGTTTTTCTTCACGAAGTGGGTTGTATTCAGGTATTCACAGCAGGAATTGATATCCGTGATGACATGCGCGTCGTTCTGACGTTCCTGCAGCGCGGCCGCCACGTCATCGTTGGCGGTCACCATTCCTCCCAACCGGCCGTAGAGATTGGGAATGATCACTGCATACCCTTCACGGGCCAGCTGAGCGCCCACATCCTTCATCTGTCCAGTTAATCCCCACCAATCATGCAACAGGACAAGCCCTGGATAGGTCCCCGGTTGTTGCGGCCAGAAGAGCAACGAATCGATTTGGTGTTCCTTCGGCATTCTGCTCTTGAAGTAGGGATCCACCATCTGATCGGTGTGCGTGGGAATCGGTACGCCGCTTGGAAAGCGGGCTGTTCCTGTTCCGATCTGTTCTAAGGTGAACGGTGTGGCGTGTGTCGTGGACATGGTTGGAATGTGTTATCGGAGCGGCTTTGTACTCAGCATGATCGTACTATATGAAGCCCCTTCCAGGAATGTCAAATGAGTGTCATTGACGGATGTGCCACGCCGTTTTACAGTGACGGTCTTGTGAGGTTGCGTGAATAAGGATTGCATCGGTGTGGGGTTAATCGGCGTGGGTCGGCATGGGATGCGCTATGCCCGGCACATCGTGCAGGATCTGCCCATCGCTTGTCTCAGGGCCATCTGTCGGCAGCATCCCGAACAGGGGTTTGATCTTCCCGGAGCTCCCTCGGTCACAGTGTACAAGGAGCCTCAGTCGCTGATTGCCGATCCCCTGGTCGATGTGGTTCTTGTCGTCACGCCGCCAATCTATTCCCTGGATATCTGTCGGATGGTGGTCCTGGCCCGCAAGCCCTTCTTGATCGAAAAACCGCTGGCAACTACCGCTGCCGATGCTCAGGCGATGGTCGTCCTGACTCGTGAGGCGGAGGTGCCGTTGATGACGGCGCAGACCCTCCGGTTCGACCACACGATTCAGCAGATGAAGACCCTGCGGCATCGGATCGGGCGGTCGGAACGATTGGACTTGATCAGCCGGATCGAGTTCAAACCAACGGCTCCTGACCATGCCGATGGCTATGGCAAGCGGGGAGCCCTGCTGGAAATCGGAGTGCATATGCTTGACCTGGTCCGATTTCTGACCGGGGAAGAAGTATCAGAAGTGCGTTGTACGACGGACATTCTTCCGTCTGCCGGGCCGGAAACCTCAGCCTCCGTTGACCTCACCACTGGGGGAGGAACGGTATGCCGGATCGAAATTGCACGGGTAGCCGCGGGGCGTGTTGGGCGAGCAGTATGGAGCGGTTCGTATGGACGACTGGAGGCTGATTGGGGCCAGCGTCGGCTCCAGTGTTCCGACGAAACCGGAACAACTGATTTCGATCTCCCTCCGGCCCAGACGGTCCTTGCCACCCTCACGGCATTTTTGCAGGCGGTGAACGAGGATACACCAATGCCCATCACGGGCGAAGATGGATTCCGTGCGGTGGAAATTGCCGAAGCCTGTTACCGCTCAGCGCAAGATACTGGTGCGCCGGTCACTCTGCCTGTTCTCCCGTCTCATTCCGCGACGATGTGAGTATCAGTTTCTTCGACGCCGTCGACTGCATGGACCTTGGTGATGACGACGTCGGACAGCGCGCGTTCATCCTGGACACTGATAAAGAGGAAAATATCTGGACGGCCGAAACAGGAATGGGCTTGTTCGACTCCGGGCATGCGCTTCAGCGTGGCGACGACATCTTTGGTTTTGCCCGCTTTGACCTTGATGAGAATGTAGGCTCTCGTTGCCATGTGTTCCTCCTTCTAAATTAGGTGTGCGATATGAGCTAGAAACTAGAAATCTGAAACTTGCAAGGCCTATCGTCCCCCCGCTCCCGGCATCGCGTTCCGTCGGGAGGTGTAGATCTCTTCAAACGTGTTTCCACGCGCGGCAAGTGCCGACCGGCTATCTTTCACGAGCTGCATGAGTCGCGTGAAATCATCGATGGACAGGTTGAACTGTCGTAGTCCTGTTGTCAGCCGCTGTCGTTCTTCGACCGCTGTCGGCAGGTTCGCGTCCGCGAGCGCCTCCAGCATGTCTGCAGTCCATCCGCTTGAGCGAAATCGTTCCAGGACTGTTGAGGTGTTCTCGCCGTGTTTGGCAGTCACGGCACGGTGCGCAAAATCCTGCAAACCCCCATCTGTACCTGTGGCGAACGCGGATTGAAGCTGAATGACGGACTGAATGATACGATCAGCTTCTCGGCTGCCCTCAGGCGGCAGCACCTGAGCCTGTTCCAGTGTCGCGAGAACGGCCATGGCCGATCCGACATACGGAGATGCGCGCTTTGACTGCTGCATCGGGATTGCAGGGGATTGGTATTCTGCAAAGGCTGAAGCCTGTTCCATTGTGAAGGACAAGAGTACGAGGCTGACGGCCATGATCAGGCCAACCAGCCAGGTGGATGGTGATCGAATTGAAGGGACCGTTCCCTCGGGGGAGTGCCAGAAACGCATAGGAGGATTATGACAGAGTCGGTAGGAGAGGCGATAGAGAGGACTTGGCAGCCGGCCCTCTATTGAAAGCTCCGTAGGGACTTCATATAATTGTCAGGTTTGGCCGCGGTCCGGCCTACATTCATTCATGACGATTCGTAACGAAACCGCCAAGACGCCATGCGAGACGGGCACGCGGAGCCCTGAGGGACCGAGGCATACTTGAAACAGTATGTCGAGGTCACGAACGGGCGAGCCTGCCCGCTTGGGCCGCGCGAAGTTAGCGGCCAAGCTGGTCGGAGCGGCGTATCGGCGGTTGCAGTAGAAGCGCTCATGAATAATGTGGGCTAGAAAGGCAGTGTGGTTATGCTTGCCAAGGTGAGGAGCGCGGCACTCGTCGGGCTCGATGCGCATCTGGTGGATGTCGAGGTCGATATCTCCGGAGGCCTTCCACAATTCTCAGTCGTTGGCCTGCCGGATGCCACGGTCAAGGAGAGTCGTGACCGCGTGCGTTCCGCGCTGAAGAACACGGGATTTCACTTTCCCGCCAAACGGATTACCGTCAATCTTGCACCAGCTGGAGTCAAAAAAGAGGGATCGGGACTTGATCTTGCGATCGCGGTTGGGATTCTCGTCGCCGAAGAGGTGATTCCACAGGCGATGGTGGACAAGCGGGTTCTGGTCGGAGAACTCTCGTTGGACGGTCGTGTGAGACCGATCATGGGCGCGCTCTCGTTTGCGCTCGCCTGCCGGGCCGGATACGATCTGTTGCTGCCGGCTGACAATGGCGCTGAAGCTGCGTTGGTGGACGGCATCAGCGCCTATCCACTCCATAGTCTGCCCGAAGCCGTGGAATTTCTGAAGGGGAATCAAACCATTCTGCCGAGCTATTCGAACCATGCGTTGCTGGAGTCTGCCAGGACGGCGGAGGACGAGGACTATTGCGACGTCCGTGGGCAGGACCATGCCAAGCGGGCATTGGAAGTGGCTGCGTCGGGTGGACACAATGTGCTGATGGTCGGTCCCCCAGGTTCCGGCAAGACGATGTTGGCGCGCCGACTCCCTTCGATTCTTCCGCTGCTGGAATCAGAAGAAGCTATTGAAACGACCCGTATTCACAGCGTCGCCGGGCAACTGGCTCCGGACCGGCCCTTGCTGACGGTGCGGCCCTTCCGCGCTCCTCATCACAGCATTTCCGATGCCGGTCTTGTCGGAGGAGGCACCGTTCCGAAACCTGGAGAAGTCTCCCTTGCGCATAACGGCGTACTGTTTCTGGACGAATCTCCTGAGTTCAAACGAGGTGTGCTCGAGGGATTGCGGCAACCGTTGGAAGATGGCCATATGGTCCTGACCAGAGCCAGCGGAACCCTGAAATACCCAGCCCGGTTCATGCTGATTGCCGCAATGAATCCTTGTCCCTGCGGATATTATGGCGATCGAACCAGACCTTGTATTTGTACCGTCACTCAGATTCGCCGATATCGCGCGAAACTGTCCGGGCCGCTGCTGGATCGGTTGGATATCCATCTGGATGTGCCGCCTGTTCCGGTGCGAGAGCTCCGTACCGAACTACCGGCACCAGAGGGATCAGCTGCGATCCGATCGCGTGTCGTCGCAGCTCGAGCACGTCAGCGGCGACGGTACCAACAGGACGGAATATATACGAATGCGCAGTTGAAGCCGCGGATGATAAAGCGGTATTGTGGGCTCGATCAGCCCGCTCAGGAATTGCTGGAGCAGGCGATGGCGAGGTTGCGACTGTCGGCGCGAGCGCATGGCCGCATCTTACGGGTTGCGCGCACCATTGCCGATTTGGCCGACTCGGAGAGGATTGAGACCGTGCACATCGCGGAAGCCATTCAATACCGTTCATTTGACCGTAATCCCGAGCTGTGAGGTTTCGGTGACGTCGACAAGAGTCTTTCTGTGGTGGTTCGTGATAGGTGCGACGATGGCGCTGGCTGTCATCATGGTGCAAGGGGGCGTCAGGGAAGTGATGCAGGCTCAGGGGTCTGTGTGGGAGCTGAAACTGGTTGAGTTGCTGACCACCATCATGGGCGGTGGGTTGTTGGGGGGCTGTATTGCGTTGATCCTCGATCGAATCAAAAAGTCCTAATTCTCTGTAGTTCCGAACATGTACTGAGTATTCACATACCTCCAGCTCTCTGTACTTCAAAACAATATGGATATTGAAATCGGCTCCAACCTCTATCGCAATTCAAACGGCACCATTGAAGTTGAGGGAGTTCCACAACTTCAACTGGCGCAGCATCCCACAAGCGGTGCGCTGTTGGTGAACTTTGCGCTGTTTGACTTGAATGGCCGGATGCTGGCCAAGGTGGTGGACAGCACCATGATGTTCAACGAACGGCGCGCCTATGAATTGACGAAGACGGATAAGAGCGTGTCAATGAAGGAAGCCGAGTCCGGCAAGATTCTTCTCCAGTTCGACGTGAAGGCTCCGGATATAGTGTCTTTGTCACGCGGGGAGTTCCATACGATGAAAGGCCACCTTTTCCACGTATCGCCGACGGGGTGGAAGCTTGAGAAGCAGCAGAAAAGTGGACTGATGCACGATGCCAAAGGGGGTGCTGTGTCTATCGGCTAGGTTGAGATGTCCGCTCGCTCGTGATAGTCGGCACCACGACAAGCTCCCCATTTTGTGCATCGACCGACGCCGTATCCCCATCACGCAACTCGCCTTTGATCAGCAACTTCGCGATCGGTGTTTCTAATTCCTGTTGAATGAGGCGTTTGAGCGGTCGGGCTCCGTAGACCGGATCATAGCCACGTTCTCCTAGGTGCTTGAGCGCGGACGGGCTGATTGCCAGGGGAATCCGCCGCTCGGCCAATCGAGTGCGGAGACGTTCCAGCTGAATTTCTACGATCTTGATCAAGTGTTCGGTGCCGAGTGGATGGAAGACCACAAGTTCATCCACCCGGTTCAAGAATTCCGGGCGAAACTGTTGCCGCAGCTCGCCCATCACCACCGTCCTCACGTGCTCATGGGACGCGCCGCGTTGCTGTGCCTCGAGGATCTGAGGGCTGCCGATGTTGGAGGTCATGATCAACACGGTGTTCTTAAAATCGACCGTGCGGCCTTGTGAATCGGTCAGTCGCCCATCATCCAGCACTTGCAGCAAGACATTGAAGACGTCGTGGTGCGCTTTCTCGATTTCATCGAATAGGATCACCGAGAAGGGGCGCCGTCGAACGGCTTCAGTGAGCTGGCCACCTTCCTCGTACCCGATATAGCCGGGAGGCGCGCCGATGAGGCGGGCGACCGTGTGTTTTTCCATATATTCAGACATATCGATTCTGACCAGATTTCCTTCGTCGTCGAACAATATTGCGGCCAGCGCACGGGCCAATTCGGTCTTCCCGACACCGGTGGGGCCTAGGAATAGAAAGGAGCCGATCGGGCGATTCGGGTCTTTGATACCCGATCGCGCACGCAGCACGGCATCTGCAACGGCTCGGACACCCTCGTCTTGTCCCACGACGCGTTGATGCAGCAATTCTTCGAGTTTCAACAGTTTATCGGTTTCCCCTTCGAGGAGACGAGAGACCGGAACACCGGTCCACCGGCTGACCACGGCGGCAATCTCGTCTTCATCGACCTCTTCCTTCAGTAGCCGTGTTTCATCCTGCTTCTTTCCCAAGTGCTGCTGTTCCAGCTCCAGTTCTCGTTCTAACCGAGGCAGTTCTCCGTACCGAAGTTCCGCCACGCGATTGAGGTCGTAGGCCCGCTCGGCCTGCTCGATCTTGAGCTTGATGTCCTCGATCGCCTCACGTGTTTTACGGAGCCTGGAGACGGAGGCTTTTTCAGACTCCCATCTGGTCTTCAGTACCTGTAAGTCGCGTTGCTTTTCGCTCAGCTCCGTTTCGAGGGTGGTCAACCGGGCGGCACTAGCCGGATCCCTCTCTTTCCTCAACGCTTCCCGCTCAATTTCCAGCTGGAGCACCTTGCGTGACACTTCGTCCAACTCCGCGGGAAGGCTGTCTATCTCGGTTCTAAGACGAGCAGCGGCTTCATCGACCAGGTCGATGGCTTTATCCGGAAGAAACCGATCTGAAATGTACCGCTGTGACAGCTTTGCCGCAGCGACGAGTGCGCTGTCTTTGATGCGCACGCCATGATGGACTTCGTACCGTTCTTTCAGGCCGCGCAAAATAGAAATGGTGTTCTCCACGGATGGTTGGTCGACCAGGACTGTCTGAAAGCGACGTTCCAACGCGGCATCTTTTTCGATGTGTTTTCGGTATTCGTCGAGCGTCGTGGCGCCGATCAGATGCAGCTCACCACGTGCCAGCATCGGCTTCAGCAGGTTGGCTGCATCCATCGCCCCTTCAGCCGCTCCGGCCCCGACGACTGTATGTAATTCATCGATAAACAGGAGGATTTGACCTTGAGACGATTGAATCTCCTTCAACACGGCTTTGAGCCGTTCCTCGAACTCGCCGCGAAACTTGGCTCCGGCGATGAGCGATCCCATGTCCAAGGCGAAAAGCTTCTTCTGTTTAAGACTTTCTGGAACATCGCCTTTGACGATACGGATCGCCAGCCCCTCCACGATCGCAGTTTTCCCGACTCCCGGTTCACCGATAAGCACGGGGTTGTTCTTCGTGCGGCGGGAGAGAATTTGAATCACTCGCCGGATTTCATCATCTCGTCCGATGACGGGATCAAGCTTGCCGTGCCCCGCTAATTGGGTCAGATCGCGCCCGTACTTCACCAGCGACTGGTAGGTGCTTTCCGGGTCCTGACTGGTGACACGCTGATTGCCGCGCACCTGTTGCAATCCGGACAGGAGACGGTCCCGGGTGAGTCCCAGTTTCTTGAGCACCCCTCCTTCCTGGACCATGGCCAATAACATATGCTCGACGCTGAGAAAGTCATCCTTGAGCGATTGCTGTTCGTCTTCTGCGTGGGCCAAGACCTGGTTGAGGCGGGTGGCCACATGTATTTGACCAGGCGAGGCGCCGGCGCCTTGTACCTGGGGCAGCTTGGCTAAGGCCTGTTCGACTGCTTGTCGAACAGCAGACAGAGCGAGACCGGCGCTTTCCAGCAGTGCTGGGGTTGTTCCGCCTTCCTGATCGAGCAGTGCCAACAGCACGTGTTCGACGTCGATGCCCTGATGGCTCCGACGTTGAGCATGCCCAGAGGCGGACTGTAAGGCCTCCTGCAGCTTGACGGTCATTCGATTCATGTCCATGGCGATTCACCTATCAAAGTGGACTAAGGCACTCTCGCTGAATGATGTGATAATCATTTGGCCTGGTAAGTCAACTACGAAGGCAGTTCTTCTAGCCCACGCGACTAGTTCTTGACCTCTTGGGCAATCCCGATTAGGGTACGCACCGGAATGGTCAACCTCGTGTCAGTGACGCTTCAACTGTATCGACAAGTCTTGTACTCGACGGGACGTTCGCTCACCCGAAGTTGGGTGACGATGGTCGTACTTATGGTGTTTGCTGTGTTGTTTGTGGGGGTATCGAGAATCGCCGCTCCATTGGGAATGGCCGGCGGGTTCATCCTGGGTATGGTGAACGCCTTGTTGGTCGGGGCGACGCTGCGGTTGATTGAACAGTCTCTCAGCGCGGCCCGGACGATTCAGTTCAAGGATGTGACCGACAGCTTTGGGCATTACTTTTGGGATGTGATCGGCGTCGGGTTTGTCTTATGGATTCCGACGATGCTGCTCGATATGGGCATGCAAGCCAATCCGTACGGCCACTTTCTTTCGTCCGCGTTTCTGCTTCTGGTGTTTATCCTGCTGAACCCGGCCCCGGAAGTGATCTATCAAGTCCGACACGATTCATCTCTGGAGGTCCTGAAGACCTCCTATCAATTCATCCTGGAACATTGGGTCGAGTGGTTTCTCCCATTCGCGATTCTCATGTTGCCGGTGGTGCTTTCTCCCAGCGGCCTACTGGAGTTTTTTTCGTTGTCCGATCGTGTCGGTCGAGGAGCCGGTCTCGACTTCTTCCAAATTCTGCTGCTCCCATTCACCGCGATCGGGGGGTGGTTGTCCTATGTCGGATTTGATTCCGAAGGACAAGAGATTGTGCTCCTCCTCCTCACCCCACCAATGGCCATGGTCATTCTATTGTTCCGCGGCCATCTGTTTGCTTTGCTCCATGGATCTTCCAGGCGGCAACGTCTCTTTTCTCGCCATTTTGATACGAGGCACTAGGGTCTGAAGTCACGATAGGGCGTCATCGAGAGGTGTTTCATGGTATTGGTCACTGTACCAACTTGAGCCACTTCTTGGGTCATGATGGTTCTTGGCTTGTGATTCTGAAGTGAAATAGCGTATGGTTTACCATACACTTGAGTTCTACCCCTTCATAATGTGGCCAGGATACGGTGCGGACTCATGCAGCTTTCTATCTTTTGGCGGTTGGTCATAACGTCTCTCATCATTATTACGGTCATGGGAGGAGTCAATATTTATGCGCTCTTTCAGCTTCGGCAGTTGACGGCAATGAGCACGCAGATGGCGTCCTACCATTATCCAGCTGCCGAATCCGCGAAGAGGCTGTTGGGGTCGCTCTATGCCCAACTGAACAGTGAAAAGAAATACCTTGCGACAAGAGATCGCACCTTTCTGACGAATCTGACAGAAGAGGTTGATGAATTTGAGCGCAATCTTCAGCTGCTGCGAGGGCGGGAAAGCTCTTCTCAGGGGTTGACGCTGCTCCAAAAGACGCATGAATTACTCCAGGAGCGGCTGAAACTTTTCCAGGATGAATTCGAGACCACAAAGAGGAAGATCCGTCAGACCGCTCCGGAGTATGAACACCGACGTGATGGCCTCATGGATCGGATGTCCGCCTCGATTCAGAGCTACATCGATCTGCACGAGGCTCGAGTGAGTGTCGGGGTGACGGAATCTCGAGCCAGCGCGGCCCAAGCAGAGGCTGTCACGGAGCAACTGGTCCTAGTGGCGTTAGTGTTCGGGGTGGGGCTTGCCGGTATCGCCAGCTATACGATTTTGCGTCCACTGCGACAGCTGCAAGGGCATATTAAACAGATTGGGCAAGGCAATTTGGGGGCATCTCTTCAGATCAATGCGCCTGCGGAGTTACGGGAGTTAGTCGATAGCGTCAATTGGATGGGTAGAAAGTTACAGGAAATAGACGATATGAAAACGGAGTTTTTGGCGCACGTGTCTCACGAATTGCGTACCCCCATGGCCTCGATTCAAGAAGGCACGCATCTCTTGCTTGATGAGATTCCAGGTCCACTCGTCCAGGAGCAACGAACTACCCTTCGGATTATGGCCGACAGCAGCCGGCGGCTGATTCATCTGATCTCCACGATTCTGGATTTGTCAAAAATGGAAGCAGGGATGATGGAATACCACATCGTCCCGGTGGATTTCCAACGAATCGGGGAAGTCTCCATCAACAAGGTTCGTCTGTTGGCGGACTCCAAACATGTGCAGCTGGTGCTGGAAAATATCGGGGAGCGTTCCTGGGTCAAGGCGGATGCCTCTCGTCTCGAACAGGTGCTCGACAACTTGCTATCAAACGCTTTGAAATTCAGCCCTGAGGGGGGTGTGGTCAAGGTGCAGGTGAAACCCGACCTCCAAGCCGGAGTGCTTGAGGTGACTGTTTCGGATACGGGACCCGGGATCGCTGCAGAAGATCTCCCACATATTTTTGAACGGTTTTATCAAGGTCGCACGAAAGGGAAGCATACGGCGGGGAGTGGGTTGGGCTTGGCATTGGTGAAGAGGGTCGTTGAGGCTCACGGCGGAAGGATTTGGATCGAAAGTGAGAAAGGCAAGGGGGTAACTGTACGGTTTATCCTACGGTTGGCAAAACCGGAAAAGGTAGGGCACGCGTGATTAGAACAGCAGTGTCTCTGACAATATGCTCTCTCATCATCAGTTCTCTCTTGCTAGTCGGGTGTGCGGCATGGATAACGCCAGTACCTGGCTCGCGTCCATATTTTTCGGCAGAGCCGCGAGAAGTTAAGTTGTTTCAATCATTTTCAACAAGACAAGAGAGTATGGCCTTAAAATGTGGTGAATCGAATTCCTGCGATCACGTGTACTTTACGCGGGGGTTGCTTGGCCTGTATGAAAGCCGCGAAATTGCGGAGAAATATTTCGGGAAGGTCGTCGCTCTTGCTCCCAAGAGCCAGCTGGCTGCGTCAAGCAAAGCCTGGCTGGCGTTGTTACAACAACCTACTCCTGGGAACAGATCATGGCCGGAAGCCGTTTTCAGAGCACCAGTTCTTGCGGAGGTCAACACCTCATTCGCCGTGACCACAGATCGTCTGGTGCGAGACTTGCTTGATCAGGAGATACTCATTCAACAGAGTCGTGCATCCAAGGAGGGCGAATCCGAGACCATTGAGGCGTTGCAGCGCGAGTTGACGGATCGAGATCATAAGATCGAGGCACTCTTGTCGAAGAAAGATTCGGCCAAGACGTCAGCCGACCCAGCATCGATTCAAACTCTGCAAAAACAGCTTACTGAGCGGGACAGAAAGATCGAGGAGCTGTCTGCGCAACTCGAGGCATTGAAGCGAATTGATCAGGAGATGCGGGAAAAGGTGCGCCCGATACGTCCACCATTGACCACGGTTCCCGTGCCAGGTCCCGAGACGACACCGTAACGAACCGCAGAAGGAATGATGATGATTATGGAACAAGAAAATATTCTCGTAGTCGACGACGATGAGGGGTTGTTGCATTTATTGAAAATGCGGTTGTCCGCGATGGGGTTTGCCGTCACCCCCTGTACGACAGGGCAGGATGCTGTTGGTGAGGCGAAGAAAACGATGTTTAACTTGGCGATCACCGATCTGCGCCTTCGCGGCGAGGATGGGCTGGAGGTGACCGAAGAGCTACTTCGAAGTCACCCGGGGCTTCCGGTCATCATCCTGACGGCCCATGGGAGTATTCCCAATGCCGTCGAGGCGATGCAGCGGGGGGCGTTCGGGTATCTGACGAAGCCATTTGATGATAAGGAGCTGAAAGCCACGATCGAGAAAGCACTCGCGCAACAGCGGATGAGCCGGGAAATTCAGCGGCTCAAGTCGCTGGTCAAAGAACTATACGGACTCGAAAATGTCGTGGCGCGGAGTCCGGAGATGCAACGGCTCTTCCAGCAAATTGCACAGGTGGCCGAGTCGGATGCGACCATTTTGTTGCTTGGAGAAACCGGAACTGGCAAAGAGGTGATGGCTCGCGTCATCCATACGAACAGTCGGCGCGGGAAAGGTTCCTTCGTGGCACTCAACTGCGCCGCCATACCTGAAACACTGTTTGAGAGCGAGCTGTTCGGACATGTGAGGGGCGCGTTCACGAGCGCTCATGGTGCGAAGCGCGGATTGTTTCAAATGGCCAATGGCGGCACGTTGTTTCTCGACGAGATCGGCGAGATGCCGCTGTCCATGCAGGTCAAATTATTGCGCGCCGTACAGGAACGGGAGATTCGAGAGGTGGGGGCAGAGACCTCGGTCAAAGTGGATGTTCGCATCATTGCGGCGACCAATAAGGACCTCGGTGAGGCGGTGAAGAACGGGACGTTCCGCAACGATCTCTACTATCGAATCTCAGTGGTTCCTCTGTCCATCCCACCGCTGCGGGATCGCCGGGATGATATCCCGCTGCTGGCTCAACATTTTCTCCAACTCAGTGTGAAACGGTCGAATAAGGAGGTGAAGGGATTCACACCTGCAGCACTGCATCGATTGATGATCAATCCCTGGCCCGGCAATGTGCGCGAGTTGGAGAACGTGGTCGAGAAGGCCGTGGTGATGTCGCGGCAAGATATGCTCACGCCAGATTTGTTGCCGGCGGTCAGTGTGTCGGCCGAGTCACCGCTTAAGCCGCTGACGGAGGCCAAAGAAGAATTTGAGCGGACCTACTTGAAGACCGTCCTCCAATTGACGAGCGGAAATATCTCTCGTGCTGCGCAGTTTGCCGGCCGGTACAGAGCCGATTTTTATAAGATGCTGAGAAAATACGGCCTTCACCCGTCGACGACGAAGGGAAAGCCTGATTCCGAAATGGGCGAGCTAGAATCCGAAACAAGTTTGACCGAGGCGGAGCGATAGACCTCATTCCTCCGGTCTGCGGTGATTCCTCTGTGGAGCTGTAAGGCCGCGTCTCAGGTGACGCAGCCTTTGTCTTTGAAGCAGCGCTCAGCTCGTTACGTTGCGTTCCGTGGTATCTCGTACAACCGTGGTTACCTGTGATGCGTTGTGCCTTTCCCGCGTGCCTGCTGTGGACACGTGAAAGAGCGTGTCCACGAACTCAAGAAAACGGCGGTTTCTGGGTTGTGTGGGCGAGAACTCTCTATGCGCATGTGATGATTCTCGTCGAGAGGTACCCGTCACCCTAGCAAAACGCCAGGATGGGGGACGGGAAAATATCTGTCATAGCGGGATGGCTGTCAGATCGAAAGATGGGGTCTACGGCGGGGCGCATCATGTCGCGCTAAACACGTGTTCTGTGGATTCTGGATGGCGATAGGGAGTGGGGATGAAGTTCACGAGTGATATTCATCTGGCGGCGTAATTGCCATCGCGCAATGAAGAGCCGCCAGCACGGAGGAAGTGCGATATGGAGCTGGCGAGAGGAATCGAACCTCCAACCTGCGGTTTACAAAGACCAACCCATACAGATTCTCCGAGTGATACAACGCCACCAGAATCAGCGGAAAGTGGCGATCAGCTTGCTTCCTAGCTGATGGGGAATGTTGCATGGCGTTGCATGGGATGGGCAGAGATAGGCAAGGGGCGGGCACAGGTATGGGCACACCTGATTAATCGGCTAATGAGGGGGTGCGTCCATAGGTTGATTTCACGTCTTTGAGATATACACGGATTGTGAAGTTGCCGATTTTATAGGTGCGCACTTCGCCGATGAGGGCGAGTGCGGTGTCCATGGTGATTGGTTTACGCATTGTGTGCTCCTTGGTTAACACAGCCAGCCGGTTTTGACGCACCACCAGGCGGTAGTGACAGAGGATACTCACGCCAGATAATAAATCAAGCTACTTATGATTCACTACACTAGCACTGTTGGCTCTGGAAAAGTCCCAGTCGTTTCCCCAGGGGTAGCGTCGGCTGTCGATCCCTCGTGCAGCCTTCTCCCATTCGGCTTCGGTGGGGAGGCGCTTCCCGGCCCAGCGGCAATAAGCGGCGGCATCTTCCCAACTCACGTTCACGACAGGATGGTGTTCGATGTCTGGGATGGGGCGATTGTTCCTCCAGAGAGTTGCGGTCTGGCTTGCATTCACCGGAGAGCGATGCCCTGTTGCCTGGACGAAGGTGTCATAGGCGTGGTTTGTCACCTCAAAACGGTCAAGGAAGTATCCACTGAGGAAGACCCGTCGTTCCGGACGTTCATCAGGGAAACCATCGCTTCCCTCGGGGCTTCCCATCGTAAACTCTCCTGGAGGAATCAGGGCCATGTCTGTGGGAATCTCAGCGCCTGTAACTGATGGATGATGGCTGATGGCAAGGAAGAATACACACCAGGAGAGGAAAGCTCGGGTCATGAAAGTTGCTTGATGCCACAGGCCCGAGCGACCGCATCACGATAGTTCAGCCATAGAGACAAGCTCTTTTTGACCCCTGTCAGCACTGATTGCCGAAGCGCAGGCGGTGTGTAATTGAGGACTATATCGTAGGCATCGTGCCGATGGCCTGCTTCAACCATCTGGTGGGCTCGGATCAGGTCCATTCGGCTTGGCGAAACTCCATGATACCGGACCAAGGGATGAAGGCTGATGATGGATTCGATGTCTTCCGGATGTTTGCTCTCAGGTGGCGCAAGAATCTCCTTGCGATCCTTCACGCTGCCTTCAACGAAGATGGTCAAGACCGCAGCGGCAATCACCCACTGGCGATGGCTCGACATGTGCTCTAGCCAGGTACGATAGGTTCGAGCTGCGGGCAGCAGGCGGGCGTGTTCAAAATCCCGTCGGCGGAAGCCCAATCCTTCCATCATCGTCAGGAAAAGCTCAGGATGAGATTGTCCCAGTGAGAGCCCTCCGGTTTCTTCCTCATAGATGTTCTCCGCCAACATATGGCGGACTGAAAGCGGGGGATTTGTTCCAAGGATTCGTGATAAGAAGACGGGAAAGTCTCGAACATAGACGGCGTACTCATGCTGAAAGTGAGTTTTGAGCTGGGTTTTGCTGAGTTGGCCGGAAGAAAAATGCTCCCAGGCCCAGTGATGCTTGTCGTCCATGACCCGGAGGAGCGATTCGAGAAACGCAGATTTCTTCATGTGGACGGGCACGATGTCTTGCCTTCTTCGGTGGAGCGTCGTTACAATTCGGATTACAGAGTAACAGCCGATGAATCCAATAACGATTCAGAATCCTGAAGAAATCCTCACGGTGTTGGCCGACGTGACCCTTCGTGGGACGGGCTTTACGACCGAATCGCTACTCGACTACGTATTAGAAGAGGGATTTACCGAGCCAATCTTCCTCAATGCCAATGGCGTGGACCCCACGGCGTTCTTCAAGGGCCAACCGAATGCCTGGGCCATTTACCAGATCCGTGAGTGGAAGCGCGTGCTGACTATCTCAGGTGGTCCTGGGCAGGAACGGCGCGCGCGAATTACAGAAACTCCATAACTCGTGTTCGAGTGTAAAGCGAGAGAGGCCAAAGTGCAACCAATGGGCACGTTTCGCGCATGAACGGCCGATCGGCGGGCGGCTCGTGCGGATGATTCATCTCACCAATGCCCAAGACGTCGGCGAGCTGGCGATGATCAAGAGCTTGCTCGACGGCAACAGCATCGCCTACGTCGTCCACGGGGAACATGTCAGTAGCCTCTATCCCGGTATGCCGTTCTTTGTCAGCCGTGTCATGGTCGACGCATCAGATCAGGCGCGTGCCGAAGTCCTTCTGAGCCGGCTCCGACTGTCTATCCGGGAGACGTCAGCCTAACTGCAGCTGAATCAGGCACAGTCGTCGTTCGTGAAGCCCGCTTTGCCCACGCCCAGCGAGCGGAAGCATAACTGTGGCAGATGCGTTCTTAACGGCGCGCGAGAGACGCCGATTCACGAGGTCGCTTGCCTGTTGGAAGGCTACGGCTGAATTTTTGGGTGCGGTTTTTCTGCAGGGAAATCGCCTGAGCGGCGTTCGCGCGAACCTTCGTACCATCCGCCCATCAGAGTCCCTTCCTCGAAGTAGAGATAGCGGTGACGGACAATCGCCGAGCTTTCCCAATCTTCAAAAATCCATTCTTCTTGCCGGATTCCATCCTTGGTGAACGTCGTATTGATGGTCTGTGGTCCGCCCCAGGATTTCAGTACTTGTTCTTTGGTCATTCCAACCAGGACACGGTGTTGCTCGATGTGCTTCTGAAAGTCCGGATCGCTCAGTTGAACGACCAGTGGCCAGACCACAACCATGAGGACAAACAGCGCAAGCCCAACATAGATGATGACTCGGACTGGGCGGCGGCGAATGAACGACGGTTCCTCAGTGTTGGGATCAAGGGCAAGGGGTTGAGATTCAGTAGTCATGGAGAAAAAAATTTGAATGCTAACAGCGTGGTTCCTCGCGAGTCAAGGAACGGCCAATAATATTCAATAAAATCATAGTGGTATGGGATGCGCTATACTTATCAAGAGGTTTCTGAGCGCTCCTGCAATATTTATGGTTACACGCAACAGCCAGATGGTCACAAAGCTTCAAAATCTGATCCTAATGATGTGTCTGTGCATCATGCTCGGACAGGGAGTCTGCGCTGAGGCGTGGGCTACGACTATTTATTCTTATATTGATGATCGCGGGAATCTTGTCTACACCGATTCCTCGGAAACAATTCCTGAAAAGTACCGCGCGAAAGTGAAGACGCATGAGCAGTCTGATTCTGTTTCAAAGGCTCCTTCCATGATGCAGTCGATGCAACAGAAGGTCAGAGAGCAAGTCAAGAATTATGGATGGAGCATGCCGTCGTTTCACTTCGCGATGGAAGGTCTGACCCCGGCTCAATCCAAGATTGTGACCTATGCCGGCGCCGCTGCGGTGGTCTTGTTACTGATGATGTATCTCAGCAAGAGCCAGTTCATGCGGATGTTAGGATTGTGTCTCCTCATGGTGATTGGAATTGGAGCCCCGGTGTTGATCTATGTGAGTGATAGTGGTCCTATGGATGTCATGAAAAAGAAAGCCGTGTCGTCTGGACAAGTGCAGCAAGATCGACTTCAACAAGTCTCGCGGTAAGCCCCTCTCTTCCGGTATCTCTTTCAAATACTACTCCGCATACTTAGGAACTGGGATTGATGTGACTGATGGCTTGAGGGGAGGACCTTGCTTGTCGAATTGGTGGGAGTATGGATTCGGAATCCGTTCATGGGTGTGCCGCTGTTGGAGGGTCACCAACTGCAGACTCTGAGTGCTGATCTCCACACGGTCTATCAACGCCTCGGTTGGTAAGCGATCAGGAAGCCCTTGCATCGAGAATAGTTGATAGCAAAGCGTCCAATCGAGCTGCTCCTTCCCTGGCTCTCTCACGATAAAACGGGCATCAGACGAAGGGGGGCCTTTGAACAACAGCACCCAAATGTTGGATCGAAAAGCGGGATTGGTCGGATCGGTCGAAGGATGAAACTCCGGAATCAAACCTGGGAGTCGACTGATCAGCACGGCCGGGGAAAATTCGATGTCTACTAGCCGTACGGTCAGCAGTCGGTTCTCACTGTGATCGTTCGGGTCAACCGCATAGCTGAAGGAATAGCGGATATCGATACCCTCACGCGAGAAGGTGTACACATCTTCGCCGTTTTCAGGCGACACGAGTTTGCTGAAGTACGTTGACCAGTCGGTAATCGGATAATATGTAAAAACGCGCAGGGCAGATTTTCGGTCCCGCACGGCCTGCGGTATGCCAAGTTTCTCGTGCAGTTCTTTCTGAGAAAGCCCCAAGAAACCATCTTCGAAATAGGACGCTCCATGAGAATGGCCGGGAAGGGTAACAGGGATTCCAAGAATAGACAGTGCCAACAAAATTCTTGAGACAAGATGCGGAATCAACATGGCTGTCCATGGTATGTGGATCGGCTGAAGACTGTCAATTTGTAGTCTGGCCTGGCAGAGATCAACTGCCTGTGGGGGCGCAACCCAGCCGAGGAGCCTTGGCCATGATGATTTCCAGCTCTGATGAGCCCGATCGAACACATTGACGAGTGCTTCCGTCCTGACCGATGCATGGCTTATGGCTAGGACAGTTCCCTTCGCATAGTTCCTCAGTTGCCAGATAATGCTCGTGACTTCATCCTTCCTCTACCGTCCTGTGATTAACTCTGGGGACAGCGCTACCTTGGCAGGGCGTGACCGCTTTGAGCGCCGGACCCTTTCCTTTCAGAGATCAGAACCGAAAGCCGACTCCGACTGCCACGCAATGGGATTGAAATTGAAGGCTATGGAGCGGAGGCGTCGTACAGTTTGCTCGTCTTTGGCAACTGTACTTGGTACAGATAGTACACCTGTCACCTTCCTTTCCAGTAAACAGCATAGGTTTATATTCCACGAACCCGAAGAGATGGTTTGTGACAAGCAGCCGTACTCCAATGATTCCTTGCAGGGCAAACCCCGCAAATCCGTCGGGTTCGAGAATGCCGTCGGAGCTTTGTGTGTAGCCGTCCAGTCCCAGAATAGAGAATCCTAGTCCGACACCTGCGTAGGGCTGAATGATGTCGCCGGGGTATCGAGCGAGGGCATTGACCATGAAGTTGAACTGAGTTGTATCCAATTGAGTGGAGCGTACGGTGTTGCCTACTACCGTTTGAGGTGCCGTGATTGATCCCCCATGACCAGATAGCTCAACCTCTGCACCAAACACAGACTTGTATGAGGGGAAGACGCCTATCTTGAGACCTCCCCCCGTTGCGCTATTAAAGCTGGTGTCCGGAATCTTGTCGCCATCGACTTTGAGTGAGCCGCCGATCGGGTAACTACGCAAAAGAAATCCGCTTACATACCATTCCTTCCGCAGAGGCTCAGCGGCTTCTTCAGCCTCGGCCTCGTCGAGTTCGGCGATGGGACACATAATCAGTATTGGTAGGTTGAAAAGGATGAACCACCAACGCGAGTCGGAGCTGTTGAGAAACACGGCAATAATTTTCAGCGTGGATTTGCCTGATCTGGACTGCCGGGCACGTTGGGAGGCCATAGTCACCTCCAAGGTACGTACACTCAATGCAAGAATCACATGATGACGTCATCGTACTAAGCGAAAAATGGGTTTGCCAGAGGAGTCGCAAAAAGAAATTGTAAAAGGAGATATGAGCAACACTTGCGCCAGGATGCCGTCTGAACGCTCTTGCGGGAACAGGCGTGCTCCAGTTAGGATCGAAGGCGATATCCTATTGCTGAAGAAAGGATTGTTGTTGATGACGGTTGCCCACACGAATAGCAGTATTGAGCAGCTTCTTCATGAGCGGATTCTAATCCTCGATGGAGCGATGGGGACCATGATCCAGCAACGTAAGCTGGACGAGACCGCCTTTCGTGGCGAGCGCTTCAAGGATTGGAAAAAAGATCTGAAGGGACACAACGATCTGTTGAACCTTACGCAGCCCACCATCATCGAAGAGATTCATCGACAGTACTTAGAAGCTGGTGCGGATATTGTTGAAACCAATACATTTAATTCCCAGACGATCTCCTTGGCGGATTATGGGATGGACGCCCTTGGCTATGAACTGTCCAAAGCTGGTGCAGAGTGTGCCAAGCGAGCCGTCGAGGCGGTGCAGCGAGCGCAACCTGGACGGCGGTGTTTCGTCGCTGGAGCCATCGGACCGACGACCAAGACCTCCTCGATTTCCACCGATGTCAACAATCCGGCAGCTCGAGGGGCCATCTATGAAGAGTTGGTGGGTGCCTATGGCCAACAAGTTAGGGGCTTGCTCGACGGCGGTGCGGATCTTCTGCTCGTGGAGACGATCTTTGACACGCTGAATGCGAAGGCCGCATTTTTTGCGATCCAACAGGCGTTTGCATCCGGCGCGCGCCGGGTTCCAATTATGGCATCGGTGACGTTCATCCAGGCCGGCAGCAATCGTGGAGTGACTGGGCAGACCGTCGAAGCCTTCTGGAATTCGATCTCCCATGTGCCATTGTTGAGCGTCGGGATGAATTGTGCACTCGGCCCAAAAGAGATGCGTCCGTTGATCGAAGAATTATCACAGATCGCGCCGATCTATATCAGCGCCCATCCCAACGCCGGTCTGCCGAATCCGTTGTTGCCGACAGGCTTTCCCGAAACGCCAGAGACCTTAGCGCCGCAACTGCGCGAGTGGGCTGAAAATGGGTGGCTGAATATCGTCGGTGGCTGTTGCGGCACCACGCCATCTCATATCAAGCGCATTGCCGAAGCCGTGCGTGGGGTGAAGCCGCATGCGCTCTCTACGGTTGATCCCTACACAAGATTGAGCGGCCTTGAAGCCGTCACGATCAGGCCCGATTCGAACTTCGTGAATATCGGTGAACGAACGAATGTGACCGGTTCGCCGGCCTTTGCGAAGCTGATTCTGGCCGGTGATTATGAGGCAGCGCTGTCGGTGGCGCGTCAGCAAGTGGAGGGCGGAGCCCAGATTGTTGACATCAATATGGACGAAGGCATGCTTGATTCCGAGGCTGCCATGGAGAAGTTTCTTCGTCTGGTCGCGTCGGAGCCGGACATCTGCAAAGTGCCTATCATGGTGGATAGTTCCAAATGGGAGGTGCTGGAGACTGGCTTGAAGAACATTCAAGGCAAAGCCGTCGTCAACAGTATCAGCATGAAAGAAGGCGAACAGAAATTCATCGACCAGGCGACCCTCATCCATCGCTATGGTGCGGCTGTTGTCGTCATGGCGTTCGATGAAAAGGGCCAGGCCGATACGTTGGAGCGGAAGCAGGAGATCTGCGCGCGCTCGTACAAGATCCTCACGGAGCAAGTCGGCTTTCCTCCGCAAGACATTATCTTCGATCCGAACATCTTGACTGTCGCAACGGGGATTGACGAGCACAACAACTACGCGATCAATTTCATCGAGGCCACGCGCTGGATCAAACAGCATCTGCCGGGTGCGAAGGTCAGCGGGGGGATCAGCAACATCTCCTTTTCCTTCCGTGGCAACAATGTGGTGCGGGAAGCGATGCACGCCGCCTTCCTATACCACGCCATCAAGGCCGGGTTGGATATGGGCATCGTCAACGCTGGCCAGCTGGCGGTGTATGAGGAGATTCCGAAGGACTTGCTCGAACTTGTCGAGGACGTGTTGTTTAATCGACGACCCGATGCGACCGAACGACTGGTGAATTTTGCCGAGACGGTGAAGGCGAAGGGGAAAGCGGCTGTTAAGGACGATGAGTGGCGTCAGGGGACGGTTGAGGAGCGGCTCTCCCATGCGCTGGTCAAGGGCATCACCGACTACATCGATCAGGATACGGAAGAGGCGCGTCAGAAATACCCAAAGCCTCTGGAAGTGATCGAAGGCCCGCTGATGGCCGGGATGAATATCGTCGGCGACCTATTTGGATCAGGCAAGATGTTCTTGCCGCAGGTCGTCAAGAGCGCGCGGGTCATGAAGAAGGCCGTGGCCTATCTCATGCCGTATATGGAAGAAGAGAAGAAGCGGTCCGGTAATTTTCGGGCGCAGGGGAAGGTCTTGCTTGCGACCGTGAAGGGAGATGTGCACGACATCGGAAAAAACATTGTCGGCGTTGTCCTTGGCTGTAACAACTATGAGGTTATCGATCTTGGTGTGATGGTATCCTGCGAGAAAATTCTTGCCGCGGCTCGTGAGAACAAAGCCGACATCATCGGCCTGAGCGGGCTCATTACGCCCTCACTCGATGAGATGGTCCATGTGGCGAAGGAAATGACGCGCGAGGGGTTCGATGTGCCTCTCTTAATCGGCGGCGCCACGACCAGCAAGGCCCACACGGCGGTCAAGATTGCTCCCTCCTATGCGCCGGGCGTGGTCCATGTGCTTGATGCCTCTCGTGCAGTGGGTGTCGTGGGGAGTTTGGTGAGCCAAACCAAGAGGGAAGGTTTCGTTCGACAAGTACAGGACGACTATGCGCGAATGAGACAAGCGCATCAGGATCGAGGAGCCAAGCCGCTTCTTTCGATCGCCCAGGTGCGCGCCAATCGGTTCATGTCCGACTGGGCGAATGTCGATATTCCCGTGCCCAGGGCGTTGGGCGTCCGGACGATTGCCGATCAACCGTTGGTCGAGTTGATTCCCTACATCGATTGGTCGCCCTTCTTCCATACGTGGGAACTCAGAGGTCGGTATCCGACGATCTTTGATGAACCAACTGTCGGCCCTAGGGCGAAGGAATTGTATGAGGATGCGAGACGCCTCCTGGATGAGATTATTCATAAGAAACAACTCAAAGCCAGAGGGGTCTATGGGTTCTTCCCTGCATCGAGTGTTGAGGATGATATTGAGCTCTATCAGGATACGTCTCGAAAGACGGTGCTCACCACGATCCATCATCTGCGACAGCAATCGGAGAAGCCTGCCGGACAGCCCAATCTCGCACTGGCTGATTATGTTGCACCGAAGGAATGCGGTCGGCAGGATTACATCGGAGCGTTTGCCGTAACAACCGGCATCGAGCTAGATGAGCTCTGTCGGAGGTTTGATAACGACCATGATGATTACAATTCGATCATGGTAAAGGCTCTTGCGGATCGACTGGCAGAAGCCTTTGCGGAATGTCTCCACAAGCGAGTTAGAGAAGAGTGGGGATACGGGAAGCATGAACAGCTGACGAGTGACGATCTGATCCGTGAGAAATACCGCGGCATCCGGCCAGCACCTGGATATCCGGCTTGTCCGGACCATACGGAAAAGGGGTTGCTGTTTGACCTCTTATCGGCAGAACAGAACAGCGGCATCACTCTGACCGAAAGCTATGCCATGTTGCCAACCGCGTCAGTGAGCGGGTTCTATTTCGCCCATCCGGAGGCGAAATATTTCGCAGTGGGGAAGATCGGGAAAGATCAGGTCGAAGACTATGCCCGTCGTAAGGAAATGGATCTGTGCACCGTCGAACGCTGGCTCTCGCCGAATCTGAATTACGAGCCTGAATGAAGAGTGGGAAATTCTGGATCTACGTAGATTGTTCAGTCGGACAGATACCAGGCGTAACTGGTAGGACGATTCTTCATTAGAGTTTCACCGTCAACCATCCCATCACACGTGTGCCGAGCAAATCCCCGAGCGGGTGTTCGCGGTGGGTATCATTTGAATGGATGCCATGTCGTACTGAGACCGGCATTGATCTTATGGTACGGGAAACCTCGACGACTGAATCCAGTGAAAAATTGACCAACTTCCTGATACGCATACTTGGCAAATCCAGGAAACCAGGGGGTTAAGAAGACTTCTACACCCGCTTCTCCTCCAAATACATCTGCCACACGGCCATTGATTGGGCGTACAGGATTCAACGGTGGAGAGGGCTACATCAACATCTCACTCGCACGACAACTGTATAGCCTACATGGCTGATTTCAGTAAATCGTCCTCGAATTCTGTCATCTTGCTGTGCAGCGCATGCACAAGCTGCAGATATCGCTCTTCAGCCCAAGCATTGAATGACTCAGCGTCTGGGAAGACGAGGTCCCAGGCCTTTGCTGCTTCCAGCATCAAGAGCTGCTGCGGCTTGTTGTGTTCGGGGAACAAGACGATGAGTACGGCGGAGTTCCCGGTGAGGCTGATGTCGGTGAAGATATGCAGCAGGGAGGCGGAGGGGAGCACGATTTCCCGAGAGGCGGCCTCGACGAGCGGTTGATAGAGGCGATGCAGTAATTGCGCGGTGACCTCGTGTGGATTGGTGGGAGTCAAGAGGCGAGGGTTTGGCTTTTCTCCGAACAAGTTCTCTGTGAGATAGGTGGCTGCTTCCCAGGTCGGCATGGTGCCTGAAGCCACAAGGGATTCACAGAGGTAGGCGATCCAGTTTCGGTTCCGGGGACGTTTACGAATGGCCGTCAACTTTTTCGCCATACTCGGCAATCCCTTCTGCCTCTGGTCTCTCTGGTTGGGAGCTTACTAGGTTATTCGGTAGGTTTAATTAGGTTTAAAAAGTATAGCGGTGGCGCCACAGTCGGTCAACGAATTGCTGACAATCGAGCAATGTGTCGGGGCAGCTGCGGAGAGGCGTTATGGTTGGCGGAACGTATTGGAGTGTACTCGGTCTGCGTATTGATCGTGGATGCGCACTAGTTCCTCCGTAGATGCGACAAAGACATCGAGCAGCTCTGGGTCGAAATGTTCACTTCGGTGCTTGAGCATGAGCTCAATCGCATGGCTGACTTCAAAGGCCGGCTTGTAGACCCGCTGCGTGGTCAGGGCATCAAACGCGTCAGCAATCGCGGCAATGCGGCCTTCGATGGGAATGGCCTCGCCTTGTAACTTGCGAGGATATCCTGTGCCGTCGAAGCGCTCATGGTGGGTGTAGGCGATGACGGCCGCGACTTTTAGCAGCTCTGCCTCCGACCCGCTGAGGATTTTATACCCAATCTCGGCGTGCTGCGCGATCACCCCGAATTCCTCTGGTGTGAACTTCCCGGGTTTCAGCAACACATGATCCGGGGTGCCGATTTTTCCGATGTCGTGCATGGGGCTCGCTGTCCGAATTAAGTCGCATCGTTCAGGCGACAGACCGGCTTTGCGTGCGAGCATCTCACAATAATGGCTCATACGTTGAATATGTTGAGCGGTGGCATGGTCCCGGAACTCCGCGGCAATGGCGAGCCGCTGAATGGTTTCCTCGCGAGACAGTCGGAGCTCTTTTTCGCTACGTTCGAGCCAGTCCAACGCTTGCTGTAACGCGAGTGTTCTTGTTCGGACAACATCCTCAAGATTCTCACGATGGAGGCGGTTTTCCATCTCAAGCCGGCGGCGGCGGAGGGCATTGGCGACGTCGATGAGCACTTCATTGGATTCGAACGGCTTGACGATATAGCCGAACGCGCCGCCGTCGAGTGCGGCGTTGGCCAGGACGGAGCTGTCGAGGCCTGTGACCATGATGGCTGCTGTATGGTTCTGGTCTGAGAGAAGGTTGCGCACCAGGTCCATGCCCGATTCTCCCGGCATATTGACATCGCACAGCATCAAGGCGAAAGGCTGATCGCTCAGCTTTTGCCGGGCCTCTCGGGCATCAGCGGCGCAGTCGACCGTATACCCATGGGATTGGAGCAAATAGGCGAGGAGGCGCCTAATCGACTCTTCATCGTCAACCACCAGAATGTTACGATTATCGAGCAGGGCTTGATGAGTGGTCTGGTCTAGGAGGGTTGCCATGAGTCGGGTATTCTTCGGGTCGTCTGGGTCGAGGACTGTGTCGTTTCTTCTTTATCGGCTCATTGGAGTATAACCTGAGTGATGCAGGAATCTCACAGTGTTCTGCACTTTGTGTGCCATGGAATTCCCCCCGTGTCTTGAACTATCAGCTTGTCTTTACATCGTGGTTTCGCGGGAGCGAAAGTTGGAATCCTCTTACCTGGAGCGGTCTTCAGCGTTAGCTACTGCGATCAGGATCAGATATCAGTGCTAGAGTTGGTGGGCTATATGCCCGTGGGATGTACGGAATTCGCCAAACGCGGGGGGTGGGATTTGTACAAACTAGAAGACGTTGGGAGAATCTGACCTCTTACTACCGCTGGCGATGCTTGGCCGGCCGATCGGTTTGCGATTTCTTAGGGCCTTCACTATAATTCCAACCTTACTCTTGAGGAAGGGGCCTACGAATGAGCGCAATTTCAGGGTTGGTCCGTTTCGATGGGCGTCGCCGAGATCAGGTTCGCCCGGTGAAAGTGACCCGCAACTTTACCAAACATGCCGAAGGTGCGGTTCTGATCGAAATGGGAGATACGAAGGTTATTTGCACGGCGTCTGTTGAAGAAAAGGTGCCACCTTTTCTCAAAGGCAAGGGGACTGGATGGGTGACAGCCGAATATGCCATGTTGCCGCGTGCCACTCATGAGCGATCGCCACGAGAGGCGGTCAAGGGAAAGCAAGGCGGCCGGACTCTGGAGATTCAACGCCTCGTCGGACGTGCGCTGCGGTCGGTAACGGATATGTCGCAACTGGGTGAGCGGTCCATTTGGATCGACTGCGATGTGATCCAAGCAGATGGGGGGACCAGAACTGCGTCCATCACCGGCGCCTTTATCGCTTTGGCGGATGCCTGCGCCATGCTAAAAAAAAGGGATCTCCTGAAGAAGATTCCCCTGACCGATTACTTGGCGGCCATCAGCGTCGGAAAAGTTGGCGGAGAAGTGATGGTGGATCTGGCCTATACCGAAGATTCTATGGCGGAAGTGGATATGAACCTCGTGATGACTGGTCGTGGCCGGTATGTCGAGGTACAGGGTACGGCGGAACGTACGCCATTCGCAAAGCAAGATATGGATGAGTTTCTGAATTTCGGCTGGCAGGCCATCCAACGATTAACCGCCATTCAGAAAGAGCTGATCGGTGCACTCGACTGAGAGCCCGATCAAAGAGATCCTCCTCGCGACCAGAAATTCTGACAAAGTCAGGGAGCTCGCGGCTCTTCTTGGAGATCTTGGCATTCGCATCCGTACCCTGGCCGATTTCCCGACCGCACCGGAAGTCGACGAAGACGGTGAAACCTGTGAAGCGAACGCACGAAAAAAGGCAAGAGAGATCGCTGCTGTGACAGGCCTCCTGTCGGTTGCGGATGATACAGGACTCGAAGTTGATGCGTTGGGTGGAAGGCCAGGTGTCTTTGCGGCCCGATATGCGGGAGAAGGCGCCACCTACGAAGACAACTGTAGGAAGCTGATCAAGGAATTGGATGGCGTGCCGCAGGCCAGGCGGACTGCCCGGTTTGTAACAGTCGCTGCCTTGGCGATGCCGGGAGGAGAGACTCGAGTAGCTACTGGCACGCTTGTTGGTGTCATCGCTGAAGCGTCGGTTGGTGTGCAAGGGTTTGGGTACGACCCTGTATTCTTCGTTCCGGAGCTCGGTCGTACGTTGGCTGAATTGACGGCTGAAGAAAAGAACCGTATCAGCCATCGGGCTAAGGCATTTCGAGCCATGGCCGACATGCTTCGACCGTTAGCCGCTGAAAGGCTCTGAGCCGCGTGGTGCTGGCACATGGTCCAATTGTAGGTGTTGCCTGGACACCAATCGGAACATTCCTGTATATAAGGACCTGCAGCTCGTGGTGCCGTTGCTCTAAGAGTTGTGAAAGTGAAGAGCTTGTCGGGGCGTAGCGCAGCCCGGTAGCGCGCCTGCTTTGGGAGCAGGATGTCGGAGGTTCAAATCCTCTCGCCCCGACCAAACCACACGTCGTGTGGTTTGCGTGCCAACCATCTCGTCATCGTGATTGATGCGCGGATAATACCATTCAGCTAGTCCTACTCTTCTCTTTCCAAACCAGGCTTGCTCGAATGGAAAACGAATGTGGCTGATAGGTAAGACCGATCTTGACGCATTGAGAATCGATCCCGCAGATTGCGAAGCAGGACTCCCCAGCGAAATTGAACGGATTCGTGACAGTGTTTGACCTGTTCGATACGAGCCGGAGGGGTGACACCCTCATCCCGGCTCGCATCCAGACCCATTCCTCACGATGAAAACTTCTTTGGTGCGTGATCAAAACCAGTCGCTTCACCATTGATTACTTGCGGTCAGGGCCAAGCGCGCCATACATGAGGAACACCGCACCGATCACCAGCACTCCAATATTCAATAGCATCAACATCATCATCACCTTTCACCTCCTTTCGTCGTAAGCTGCGCCGTGCAAGATTGAGTCATGTCTTTCGCATGAGCATCGCCAACATCGTCACTGCGAAACATATCGCGCCAGAAATCGTTAACATAGCCATCTCATCACTCAGCATATTCATACCCGTTCTTTCTATGTTCCCTCGTGATTCATTCACATGGAGGTCGAAGTGGTCGATCATGAAGTCCGAATTCCATGGTGATCATTTCTTCATGCCAAGGACTAAGCATTTCTTAGGCCACGCGCGACAGGCATCTTACTTCTAATATTTTCAGCACTTGCACAGAGAGGCCCATGCTGTGGCGACATGTACCTGAATCTGAATGGATTCCAGGATGGATCAAATTAGATGCGGACGTGGGGAAACGACGGTCGATGATATGGTGAGAAATCGAACGGCGAGATGAAGCTTTTGTAGGAGTATTGTTCTTTCAGTCTGAGGGATCAGTAGGCGGCTTGCTTGGAATCTGCTTCTGCCGGAGCAGTTTGGTCAGGTAGGTCCGTTGCAGACCGAGTTCGGCTGCCGTCTTTGTCTGATTCCACCCATTCCGATTTAAGGCCGCCTCAAGGAGTTTCTGGCTATAGGCGTCCATACTCTTATGATAGGAGAAAAATAGTATGTCAGAAGTAGGCTCCTGATTTACTGGGGATGTGGCGATTCTTGACGTCGTTGGAGCAGTCAAAGCGAGGTGTTCTGGTCCAATCGTGTCGCCGGGGCATAAGATCAACGCACGAGTGAGGACGTTTTCTAGTTCACGCACGTTGCCTGGCCAGGAGTACTGATGCAGCGCTTGGAACGCGGCATCGCTGAGCGTCAGGTGTTTGCACGGACCCACATGACTGGGCCGGTTGAGGAAATGGTGGATCAGCGCAGAAAGATCTTCCATCCGTTCCCGGAGTGGCGGCAGGGCGAGAGGAATTACGGCAAGGCGAAAGTACAAGTCTTCGCGGAACGTGCCGTGATGAATCGCCTGTTTCAGATCTTTATTCGTGGCGGCGAGAAAACGCACGTTGGCCTGTACTTCTTGCGTTCCACCGACACGGTAGAATGTCCGATCTTGCAGAACTCGTAAGAGATGGCTTTGCATGGTGAGGGGCATATCGCCGATCTCGTCAAGAAACAGCGTGCCTCCCTCGGCGATCTCGATTTTTCCGGGCTCCCGCTTGATGGCTCCGGTGAACGCACCCTTCTCGTGGCCAAAGAGCTCATTCTCCAGTAGGTTCTCAGGGAAAGCAGCGCAATTGACGGCAATAAATGGTTTCGTGGAGCGAGGGCTCCACCGATGAATGGCGCGGGCGACGACTTCTTTCCCTGTCCCCGTTTCGCCAAGCAACAAGACGGTCACGGAGGAAGGCGCCGCCTGTTTGGCCACAGCCAGTTGTTCGCTCATTTTCTTGCTGGTCGAGACGATCGGTTCGAACTGATCATCGACCTCCTTGCGGAGCGAATCGACGTGTCGGTGGAGGGCGACGGTGGCCAAGGCCTTGTTGATGACGACGGTGAGGTGGTCCGAGGTGAATGGCTTCGGCACAAAGTCGAAGGCGCCGAGTTGCATAGCTTGTACAGCGAGTTCGATGGTTCCATATGCAGTCAGTATGACGATCAGCGGGGTCGTATAGGGGGGTGTCTGGGCTGCCTCCTCATCTGTTGGTTCGCTCGGAACTGATGCCGCACTGACCTGCCGTAACACGTCAAGCCCGGTTATCTCTGGAATTTTCAAGTCCAGCAGGACAAGATCTGGTTCCTCTTCCCCAATAAAGCGCAAGGCATCCCTGCCGTTCGTCGCCGTTAGGGGCTCGTGTCCCATAAAACTGACACGATTCTGCAAGCTCAGGAGGATATCGGGGTCGTCGTCGACAACAAGAATTTTAGCGCGCATCGTCGGTTGCTCCTTTCAAAATAGACAACGTTGGGCTCGCACACGACTGGGACGCCACTGGCTCGTCAGGTTGTTTTGCCGGTTCATTCTGTGACCCAGCGAGTGGGAGCGTGAAATAAAAGCGTGACCCGACCGCCGGTTGACTCTCTACCCAGATCTGTCCACGATGCATGGTGACGAGTGTCTTTGTAATCCAGAGGCCAAGTTGCGCACCCTGTGACGTGGGCATCGCTGACGGCACCCTGGAAAACTCCTCGAAAATGTTCGGCAGGTAGGACGGGTCGATCCCGCAGCCGGAGTCGGCAATACACGTTTGTACGAAGCCTGGTGGCGACACGCAAAACTCCACCGTCACACGACCGCCAGCCGGGGTGAATTTAATCGCATTCCCGATGAGGTTCCACAGAATTTGTTCCAACTTGTCGCGATCACCTTGGACCGGTGGAAGCGACTCGGCCGACGCCACGGTAAGGGTTACGGTTTTCTCGCCGGCCACCATCTGTAAGCTGTCAGCCGTGATCGTTGCGATCTGGTGGATGCAGACTTCCTCCACACGAAGCTGGACGCTTTCGGTATCGAGACGCGACCAATCGAGCAGTTGCACGATGATTCTCCCAAGGCGGGCGACATTGTGTTGGATACGTGTGAGATAGGTATGTTGCAGTTCGGTCAGCGGCCCCGTCACGCCGTCTAACATATTTTCCGCAAAGCTGCGAATCGCCGTCATGGGCGTTCGCAGCTCGTGTGAGACGACAGAGAGAAACGTTGACCGGTGCCGATCATGTTCCTGGAGCTGTGTGTTGGCGCGCGACAGCTCGTCGGTCCGTTGCTCGATACGCTCTTCCAGATGTTGGGTAAGCTCGGTTAAGTCAGAATAAGTCTTGGCATTGTCGATAGCAGCCGCCACGTGGCCAGCGATCGTCAGTAAAATATGAAGATCATCTTCTCTACATTTGAGAGGACCTCGATCACCGGCTAAGTATCCGAGGATCTTGCCATGGTTCTGGAGTGGTACCGCAACGATCGACTCTAAACCTGAATGGCGCATCAATGCGAGCACTGGTGGGTATAAGCGATGAGCGACAGTTTCGATATCATGAATCAGTAGCGGTTTGCCGTGAATAAGTAGCTCCTCCGAGAAGCCGTCTTTCACGATAGGGATAGTAAGCTTTCGAGCTGCTTGCTCAATCTCCGGTGGAACTCCAATCATTCGAGCGATGGAAGCTCCGTTTCGGTCGGGGTGGTAAAGGAGAAATGCCATTCTGGAAAAACCAAGGTTCTCGACGAGTAGTTGGAGCACGGTCTCGAGCAGCTGACTCATGTTCAGCATGCTGGTGCTTGCGATTGCGGTGCTGGCCTGATGCACCGTGGTCAAGTGCATGACCTGCCGCCGGATCGTTTTGATATTCATCGTGATGGCTTGATTGCGATCATGCAAGGACTGCGTCATCACGTTGAACATATCGGTCAGCTGACCAACCTCATCGTGAGTGGATGCACGAAGAGCCGCTGGTGCATCATCCCCTTTGGCGAGTTGGCGAGCCGAGTTGGCGAGGATTCGGAGCGGCGTCGTAATGCGCGACGTGAGTAGTGACGCACTGAAGAGGCCTGCCGTGATAATGAGTATCGTGAGAAGCGACACATTGTGCACGACTTCCAGTAAGGCTTTCTTGGCCTGTGCATCCGTAATTCCGATCCGCACGAGGCCGACGACCGGAGAGCGTCTCATCGGCAGAGGGACACGGTTTTCTTCCACTTCGACTGAGAGCTGAGGCATGGCAGTCTCGGTCACAGATTTACGGAGGACGAGCATGGCGAAGTCGTAGAGAGTTTCCTCTCTCAGGAGAAAGGGCAGAAGCCAGTCTGAGGATTCATCTTGAGGGGTGAGCGTCTGCTCTGAGGAAAATATGAGCTGGGTCATGAGCGGAGTCGTCAGTGGAGCCTGCAGCAGTGATTCTGAGATTCGATCATTAGGATAGACCGGCTGTGGGGCTGGTTGAGGGGATCTATTGGACGGTTTCTGCGTTCGTTTGCTCTGCTGGTCCAGAATGCGGCCATCGGCTGTGGTGATGACCACATAGACGATGTGATCAATGGCCATGAGACTTTGTACAAATTGATCAAGCGTGACGCGATCTTCAAGTACAACCCCGGCAATACGGAAGTGTTCATTGCGTACGGTGTTGGTCAGCAAGATTGTTCCCAGTTCTTCCAGGCTGTCTGTCATCGCGTGGCGCCTGGATTCTATGAAATACCAGCTCAAGGATGAGCAGGTTATGATGAGAATCAAGCTGAACAGGACCACGAATTTCATGCGGAGGCCGAAGAATCGACCGGTCGGCCTTGATTCTGGATTCCGGTCTACCTGGAGCGTTGTGCTGCTCATGGACTGGTCCATTCAATAGGTCTCGTCGATCATGCTTTCCAGCTCTTTGGGAATTGTGATGCCCAAATACCGCGCCGTCTTCTGATTCACTGTGATTCTGATCCGTTGAACAGAGATTGGCTTGAGCGGCAACTGTCGTTCGCCATTCACGATGCGCTTGGCCAAGAGACCGGCTTCTCGACCGACTTCGCCGTAGTCGATCGACATACTGAGCAGGGCGCCAAGGCGCGTAAACTCAGACGAAAAACCGATGACGGGAACCTGCTTGGCCACTGAGGATTCGAGGATGAAGCGGATCGATTCGTCCGTCAGGACGGTCGAGTCTGGAATGAGCCACAAAGCTTCCGATTCGGATAAGAGCGTCCGTAGTTGCTGTGGAACATCTTTCTCATGTTCAACCGGAAACCCCTGCAAGCGAAACTCATAGGTAGAGGCTCGCGATGCTGCCTCCTTCAACTTGGGTGCAGACTTGTCGGGGTCGTACATCATGCCGATCCGGCGCAGGCTAGGGAGGAACGTGCGCATGATCTTGAACTGACGGTCCGTCTGAATTTCCAGTAGGACTCCGGTCATATTGTCAGCCGTGAGGCGATGTTTCAAGGGGTCGAGAATCATCATATAGAGAATCGGGATATCCACGATCTCTAATTTCGCCGCCAGCGCCGCCTTCAGGCCGACCGCAACCACGACAGAAGAGTTCGTCGCGCGAATCTTCCTAGCAAGGTGTTTCCCTTGATCAAGATCACCGCGCAGATCATATTCCATATAGGTTGCATCGCCTGGCGCTGTTGCCTTGAATCCTTCGATCGCATCGTTGTAGGCTTTCAGGTCGGATGATTTGAGGATGGCGATTTCGGTGCCGGCAGCGGTGGCTTGGGGAGGGGCAGAACAATAAAGCGCGATGAGTATGAAGGACCCCAGCCAGATATGCAGCGAACGCAAGTTTCTCTTTCCTCGGCTTCTGAAGGGGAGTTCCGTCATCATCGTGTCACTCTGGCAGAATTTCAAGATACTGTAAAAGACGAATCCCTAGAGCTATCAAAATGTCGCATGAGAGCACGTTCTCACTCTCGACAAGTACCGCTAAAATCGTACTGTTAACCAGCCTATGACTCAACTGCCGATTGTATTGTCCAAGGGATGTTCTTTGTGCTTGTTGTTCAATGCGTTAAAATCGGAAACTGCTACTTCGGCGTCCCGTAAGTATCTTCCCGCCGCTTGCTGCTTCAAAAACCTAGGCGCGCCTCGAAGGTCGAGCAAACTGCTACAGGCTCTGAAGAAGGTTCCTCGATGGTCTTGCCCACATCCAGGCTTCATGAGTGTGGACATAGGAATGTCGACAGCGTGGAGGTCGCGAACGACATCATACTGTGGAGATGGGAGGAGGTTTAGCAGCGAGTAAGCGGGACAGAGGACTCCTCTGGGCGCCACGTGGATATGCTGTTGATTGCCGGCGAGCTGCAACATGGTAAGGATGTTTCTTGTTATCCTTCTTCGTCTCATGCGAGGGATGATGTGGTAAAGGCTGTGACATGGAGCGGCGAGTGACCTCTGTGCAATGCTCTCTTACTGCAGGTCGACCGTGTCATGATTCAGATATGGGTGGTTCTGTTCTGGATGGATACTGCAACTGCAAGTCACGAACCATCAACTCACCTCTGTATCCGCTCAGTGAGAACGAGTACTACCGATGGAATGCGCTTGAATAGTTGCGATACAGCAAGCTCCGTACCATGGCTATTGTAGGATTTAGATAGGCCGTTTCGTCAGTTACAGCTGTCTTTTGAGGGGGCAGTTGAGATGTGGACTTGTCGGTCTCGAAAAAAGTCTCCTATCAGGGTGTATCTAAAGAGATTCAACCTGAATCAAATATGATTCAGGTGATTGGAGCGAACCCAGGGTAGCAATGGGATCAGCTGATTGGAGCTGTTGTTGATGGAGATAGCGACGCCGAGAGCCACACGATGTATTCCTCTAGCAGGATGCGGAAAAAACCCGCCAGCGGCGTTCTCGCATCACTCAGGGCTCAACGTACGGCACAGAGTACGATTCGCCTCTTCGCTCGCTGCGGCCTTGCTGGACAGCCTTTTTGCGCATCCTGCATGGCTGCTCAGCGTCGTCTCAACTCTCGATATTCGTGACGGCTACAGTGGGAAGAATAAGTTTTCCCGCAGCCTGATAGAAGACATAAACGAGGAGTTGCGTGTGAAGATCTATTTACTCATGGTCTGAATGGATCTGAGATCCCAGTCCGCTACGCCGTTGAGGCCAACTTGCCTCAGGAGGGCCGCGCGCAGCCTCCGAAGCGACGGGTCCGCTGGTTCTTTTTCAATCAACGAACAGACACAGCCCATCGCATCGTACCAGAACCCGATGAGGGCATTGGTGCGCACGCTCTCCCGGTCGCAGGTCAGGTTCACTGAGGTGATCGTCAAGCATTCGCTGAACTCGCATCGCTCGATCATCCCACCGGCGACGATATCTTCCGAATGGGAGTCTGTGTTGCGCCTGGCCGATACGAACCAGCGGTATTGGACGTTCGGTTCAAGCGTGAGTCCTAGAGTCTTGAGATCAATCGATTGGACCCCTGCTTTCATGGGAGTAGGAAGGGGGCCTTCATAGAGGGGGGCAATTTTTTGGGTGTCGTTGAGTGTAAATCGTAAGGGATAGGCCGTTGACTTTGAGAGATACCAATTGAGTGTGGGGGTTTGTCTCACAGTCAGGCCTACGTGGTCAGGCACCAACGCGACAAGTTCTGGCTCATGGCCTTCAGTCCCCCGCAATGTGCCTCCGACTCGCGCGCGAGGAGTCAGTTTCTTGGGCAGTGTGTAAATGGGAGGCTGCTGGTCATCCTGTTGACCGGCCGTCGCTGCTGTCGGCGCATCGGCGGCGTTGAGGAGGTAGACTTCCGCGATAGTCAGGAAAAGGCTCAACCCTATGATTAATACGCACTTCACGGTGATCCTCCTTTCACAGCCAATTATTGAGCAGCAGAAATGGCGACCAGTAGGCCGGATGTTCATAAATCCTGTCGCTCAACAGCTTCAACTGCGCACGTTGGAGTGCCACGGCTTTCGAGCGATCGGGATTGCGCAGTTGTCGATAAAATTCAGAGATTAGTGTGGCCGATGCTTCGTCATTGATGAACCAGAGGGTGGCTAAGGCGCTGCGGGCTCCGGCCTTCAGCGCGACGCCGGCCAGGCCAAGCGCGGCACGATCATCGCCGACACCGGTTTGGCAGGCGCTCAAGGTCAATAGTTCGAGTGGCTCTTGCCGGAACCGAAAGAGGCCGATCAGTTGGTCGAGGGTCTGCATCGTCAGTTTCCCATCGAAGGTCAGGAGAAACGAATCGTTCACCTCAGTCGAGAACCTGCCGTGCGTGGCGATATGCAGGCCACCATACCGTCCTTCACGCAATTCCCGTTCCAGTCTGGAGGCTTGAAAGGCGTTGTTGAGCAGTTGGTCGCTCTTATAGTGCCGTTGGATGGATTCGATCTCGTCTGCGACGTAGGGAAGAGCGGGAAATCCCTGGACCGATTTGGTAAGGCCCGCTGTGAGAAACCGGAGCTTGTCGCGGTTCAGCGGTCGTGGGTCGGTCAACGTCAAGCCGGGTGTCATGGCGAGCGCGAACTTGCTGATCAGAAACGATGCACCGTCGTGGAGCGCAGCCAGTGGGATGGTTCGAAGGGCGCTATCCGGCACGAAGACCAACGTGGTGATGTTCAACCGTGAGAGGTCAGTTTCGAGCGGGCGGATCAGCCAGTCGTACAACTGTTGCGCATGGGGCACATATTCACGCGTCGTACGTTTTTCAATCAGGCGGCGAAATTCCCGGATTTCCTGTGTCAATCGCTCAGCAGTCACAGGCACTGAGATACGCTTCAGACCGGACGGAAGGCTCATGAGCAGTTCCAGCCGTGCACTGAACATAATGGGATAGATCACGGCGGTGTCCGAGGACAAGCGATCAAATGTGGTCAGCCTGGACCGCACGGCGTCGACACAGTCATCTTTGAAATAGTCCCGCAACTCAGCTGTTTTGTAGGCTTCGATCGCATCGCGAGCGGAGAGCAAATACCCTTCGGCTGCTTTAGCGTCTTCCGTCAGTGAGGCTCGTTGGAGCAAGAGGTCGGCCAGCTCAAAGAATAGAGGCTTCACGGTGTCTTGGTCGGCGACATGACGGTCAGAAGAGGCGTGCGCGAGTTCAACGCGAAGCGGTTGAAGTGTCGATGCAGCTTGTCGATAGGAATCGATGGCCTTATCCAATTGCCCGGTTGCGGCCAGCTGGCGTCCTAACTGCCATTGCCAACGATAGAGTGACTCGGGAGCATCCACTGCTTGCGCGACGAACAGGGCCCGCCTAGTGAACTGCAACGCCTCGTCCATGCGAAATTCTGTTTCATAGAGATGTCCAAGATATCCGAGGGCATAGGACAGCGTTCGTTTGTCGCCCTGTTGCTCAGCGAGGGTGGCCGCTTCCTGGAGCACACCCGCGGTTCGCAGCACGAGCGGGTCATGAGCTTGTGGCAGCTGAGGGGTGAGGTGTTGGTAGGCCAGCGCGATGCCGATCAAGCCGAGTGATTGATCACGAGATGGGGGCAAGTCTTTTAAGTGATCAAGCGCGTCGTCGAGGGCTACGCGACTGTTGGCTGGTTGGCCGAGTCGCAGCAGGACTCGCGCGGCGTTCGTGCGGGCTGTTGCGGCGAGCAGGAGAAGTCCAGCGCTCTGTGCGTGAGACACGCTGTCCTGAAATGCGTCCAGTGCGCCCTTGTCCTGCTGTTTCAAGACTGAAAGAATACCAAGATCATTCAGTGTGGTCGCCATGAGGGGCGAGGCCTTCTGCTTGTTTGCGATGTCGGCTGCTTGCTGGAGGTATTCCGAGGCCTCGGGAAGTTGCCGCAGGGCCAAGTAGATCCGTCCCAGATGCCCAAGGATGGGAGCTTCGATGAGCGGATCACCACTCTTCTGTACGAGCGCAAGCGCGAGCTCCAGTGACTGGAGTGCTTGTTTGGATTGTCCCAAACCCATGGAGGCCTGAGCCGAGAGGACCAGGGCCTCGACCTGTGCCGGGGCGTTTCCAGAACCCTTGTAGAGCTCCACGGCTTGTTTCCAATGAGACAACGCTTCACCGAATGCTCCACGTTCGAACGCTTGGGCACCTTCTTTCATGGCTAGGCCGGCAGGAGATGATGTTTCATGAGAGTCTGATCGTGTCACGATGAGAACCGGGATGGTTGCCAACAACAGTATGATGGTTCCTCGTAGAACGAACTGAATCAATGATCGATTGAAGGTCGGCATGGAGTCTCTCGTCATTAGAAGACCTGGACGACTGCCTGGAGATGGATGCCATGGTCTTGGAGGTTGCCGGCAGGATGGGTCACGTGATTGAGCGGCACCCCCCAATAGAGTTCAAACCTCGCTCGATCTCGTGGCAAGACAGCCCAACGCAATCCCAGTCCGACACTTGCTAAGGTCTGGGGATCGGGAGTTTCGCCTTTGGTTTGCCAGGCTCGACCGACGTCCACAAATTGAGCAAATTGCAAGAGCGGTTCACCACTAGCATATCGGATGAGCGGAAATCGCGATTCGACGGAAAAGAGAAAGCCATTGTCTCGGATTAATGTATTTTCGCGATACCCGCGAACACTGAATCGTCCTCCCAGGGGGATCTGCTCCAACGGAAAGAGCCGATCGTTGGCCAATTGTAAATTAAACTGTCCCAAGAGCTGCATGCCCCACCAGTCGTCAAACCGTCGAACAGCCTGGAGCTGTCCCAGCCAGGAAAAGAAGCGACCGTCCGGCAAAGGACCGCTCGGTGAGATGCCGGAATTCGTGGTGGCATTCAACACATCCAGTCCCACGGAAAATCGAGAGCGTGCTGCGATGACCGACGTGGCGGTGCGATGTACGTACTCCTGAACGAAGCGCAGAGCGCTCACGGAACTGACGCCGGTGTCCGATGAGCCGTTGATAAATGGCGACGGTGAGCCAGGGTTGTCAAAAATAGACGTCACTTTATTGTAGAGGCGTTCGCCCGTGATGGCGATGGCCAGTTCATCGGTCAGCGTTCGATAAAGTGGATGCCGGAGCGTGAATCCGATGATTTCGGATGTGGAGTTGATGTCCAGGGCTCGAAATTGACTCTCGACGACGGCGAATTCGTTCCGACGATAAGAGGCGGTGAAAGTCGTGTCGTAGCGGTTGATCGGGAGCGTGTAGGCAACATCGATAACAGGATGCACTCCGCGCGAGCCGCCGTAGGTGATGCTCAGAGGATCTCCATGGCCGGTCACATTTTGATGGGCAACCGTCATCAGCCCTCGCTCGGCTCCGACGGCCGGTGTCTGGTAGTTGCTGAACTCCAGCCACATCTTCCAAGGACTCTGTTCTTTGACTTTGACGTTCAGGATGCTTTGGCCGCGCTGGTCGCCGGGACGCAGTTCAGCATTGATCCGTTCAATGCGGGGATCTTGTTGGAGGAACTGCAACCTCGTTTGGAGTGGGGCCATCTGCAGCGGGGAACCGGCCCCCAACGCAATGCGGTCACTGAGATACCCTCGGCGAAACCAGTTCGTTCCCTCGATGTCGATTCGTGCCAGGCCCCCCTCGACGATCTGAATCTGAATCACCCCATCTTTCACGTCTTGATCAGGGATGACGGCACCGGACGTAATGTAACCCTTATTGACGTATAAGAGCGTGAGTGCGAGCCGTAACTGTTCCAGATCTTCAGTGGCGAGACTACGGCTTTCATAGGGTTTGGTGACGGCGTTGATTTCCTCGCTCGAGAAGACTGTATTCCCTGTGACATGGATCGTCTTTACAAACACGTGGATCTGGCCGAGCTGTTGCTGCGCACCGTCCTCCGGTGATGTCGGTGGCACCGGTGGCAGCACGGGGCTCGGTGGAGGCATGGAGGGTGGTGTGAATTCTTTTTTGAGTGGGGCAGGGGGCTCACCGGATCGCAGTGTGGGATCGAAGACAGGAGGAGTGACCTGAGGAGCTCCCTGCGCAAAAACCGGCGAGGATGTCACTAGGGTTGCCATAAGCATACCGCTGGACAGGAATGCTGGGACGATATACTGACGCCGGGCTCGATGCACCGATCTACCAAGGTCGACTGTCATGAAGGGCAGCCTGTAGAGCCGGTCGCAAACGCCCGCACCAGAAATCCTGGTGGGGTCAGTCGTCGCAGTGAGAGAATTGTGGGATCGTTCTTGTGCGTGGCTATTGATGGTAATCTTTTTGATTCTGTCTTTCGCGCCATTAGACCAGAGGCATGCTCTGTGTCCTTTCCGGTCCAGTGTTCCATCGAAATTGGGCTATTGAGCCATCCGCCTGGTTCGGTAGGGAGTGTGTCTCGTCCGGCAAGAAGAAAGGTACTCTGTTCGCCGCCGGCCAAAGCCACGCACCGGTTTTGTAGCAACACCTGAGGCGGACTCGTTTTGGACACGAGCTGGCCGACCGTTCCACTCAAGTTCGATGTCGGCGATTGAATGGTCACCGTTCCGTTTACCCCACGCCCGGCATCCGCATTAACGACCGTGTTGGCATCAGATACAAATGAATCTGCCCTGATTGCGATGCGACCACCTGTGCCTTGGTCAGCCTGTGCCAGAACAGTACTGTTCTGGAAGAGAACGAGTTTTGGATCAATCGAGATATTCCCTCCACCACCTGGCCCGTCAGAAACTGAAGCACTAAGGGTACTGTCGACAAGCCGGATACGATCGGTGGCCTGGAGATTGATGTTCCCACCGCTGGCTTGCTTGGCTTCGGTTGTGATTGAACTCTTTCCCATGAGATCAAGCTGTTGGCCTGCATTGATTGAGATGGTGCCGGCGTCGGCTGGTCCCGTGCTACGAGCAGTGATCGAAGCACCATCGGTCAAAGTCACCTGATCCGTCGCAGTTATATTGATCGAGCCGCCAATGGCACTGGCACTCGTGCCGGTCGTTTCTGCTGATATCGTGCCACCGTTCTGAAGGGAAAGAGAGCGTGTCACTAGATCTATGGCTCCTCCAGGACCGATGCCTTTAGTGCCTGTAAAAATTCCGCTGCCAGGTCCATCCACTGTTACCGAATCGCTTGAGCCTACGAGACCTTGAATACTAATCCCTCCACCTGCACCAGTGCTGGCCGCCTCAGCATTAGCAGAGAGCTTGCTTCCTTCCAAGATTTGTATCTCCGAGGCTTTAATGATCATGTCGGCCGCACGGGCCTTACCTAAGGTAGTAGTGCTCTCAATTTCTGAGCCGCCAGTTAGTCTAAGTCGACCCCTCACCAGAATATCTATGGGGCTTGCCACTTGTGTCGTTTTATTATCGCTATCAATTCGAGATGCTTGGCTCAACTCGAGATTGTTGGCGGTAATCCTCACGCCTCCTATCCCTTTAGCCTCTCGATCTGTAGAGGGGAAGATAAGTGAGGAAGTTTCAAGGCGAATGTCTCCATTCTGCGCCTCTATTTCAATGCTTCCGGCATTTCTGCCTCCAGTGAATGCTTGGGAAGTTATGGTGGCATCATTAGAAAGAGTAACGTTTCCTTGGCTGGTTCTAAATGTGATATTTCCAGCATCTCTCGAAGCAACAAATGTTTGGGACTCGACTCTCGCATGAGAATCCATCTTGATGTCTCTTGCAGCTCTTAAAGTAATATCGCCCGCATTTGCCGTGGCGGTTGTATATGTGCCAATCAAAGCAGAGTTCTTGAGTGAAATAGAAGTCGTATCGAACGAGATGCCTCCACTACCTGCGAAGATTTTTGAGTTATCAACAACCAGGTGACCTCCTCGGATGCGAATCGTACCGCCATTCTGGTTGCTGGTGTCGATCTTTGATTCATGAGAGATGTGAACTGTACCAAGGGTCCCTGGAAATTGCCGAATAATATTTTCCGCAGGGGCTAAGGTTCCTGCCAAAAGTTCTCCTGGCGACGCGATGCTGCCGATATAAACTTGATTTCCTGGTGCTGATGGATCAGCTTTGTCAATCAGCATGCCTGATTGAACGGTGATGTTGCCACCAACAAGGGAAATTGATTGCCCAGGCTGCATGGCTAACGTAGTTCCTTGAGCTTCAATGGCTACCGGATTTTCTCCGAGGAAGCCAAATGCTGCGACGGAAGCACTGGTTAATAGGTTGGTGGCTGTCGTGTTTGCATGGAAAATTCCTGCATTTGAGCCATTGGCATTAGCAAGCCGCAGGTAATCTGCTGTCGTAAAGGCGACGGAACCGCTTACATTTAATATCGCGCTGGGTCCGAAAACGATCCCAGCTGGATTCATGAGAAAGAAATTCGTGCCTGGATAACTTGAGGTATCGATGGTGCCATAGATACTCGAAAGGCTTCCTCCAGTTACCCGGCTGAGAATGGCGTCGGTGTGGAGAGATGGTGTCGTGTTCAGAAACTTGGCCGTATCACCGCCTCCCACATTGAATTGCTTGAAGCTATGGAAAAGATTTGTTCCGCTGCCCTGGTCTGATCTGGTTCCTCCGACGATCAAGATCGTGTGATCCTGTGTTATCGTCCTAGTTCCGAGGTCACCAGCACCTGTCGTGTAAGTGATGGTAGTAGTAGGTGTTTCAGCAAAAACAAACAAGTCTTCCACCAATACCGAACCAAATATCAAGAACAATACTGTTGCCAGTTTGTTTACGCTAACAGGCAGATGAGTAATTGTACCCATATTGTTATCTGGCCCCATACCTCATGCATTTTCATTTACGGCACACGCAACCCTGTGGTTTATGTGTACATGTGTCACCGTTCCAATTACATGAGGGAGACGCGGGTCCTGTGGGTAGATCTTCCTTGTCTCCCTTTGGCCCGCATTGGGCATCGACCTTCACCTCTATCAAGGGTGTATGACATGCTGGGAGAACCGTAAGAAACAATAAAGAAAGTACTAACCCTGAACCGATCTGAAACCACCTGCGTTCTTTCTTCATGTTCTCTCTCCTTCGTTATGTATAGGGATGAATAGGCCAGTCAGCCATTTGCCTTTTAGCGCGGACTGTCGCCGGCATTATTTGCCTCAGGAGTAAGTTTCAGGAATGCTTCCTTGGCCGGCAAAGGACGTCCTTTCGTGAAGAGGTAATCAGAAGCCAGAGGCACTAATTTAAGGTCTGTATCATCCACATAGCCCAGAAAGTTGCGGTTAAGCGATGGAATCGATACAAGAATGCCTTGTGTGTGAGGGGGTAATATTTCTGTCAGTTGCTTAATCAGTTTAGGACGCCCCCAGCGGGTGATACGCCATCCTGTTGGTTGGTCCGTTTTGCTCATTTCTCCATGTTCCTCTAACAGCCGTATGGTTACTGAGGATTCAACCTTGTTTTTGATCTCAACAGGAAAGAGCAGTTGATTTGTAAATATCAATAGATCAGATGTCTCTTTGCCAGGATCAAACTCGCGTAGATTCTTCAGGCCCACATAAAATATAAAGAATGGAAGGGCCTTGGGTTGTATCCTGGCACTCTTTGGGTCAGTTCCAAATCCCAGTTCCTTAGCCCGAAAGAGATTGTTCCCCAATTGTGAGGAAACTATTTCTAGATTCTGGTTTAGCGCGAGACGGGTAGCCTGCTCATCGGCCTTGAAGAAAGCGTTTAGCAACATATTAAAATCAAGCTGACTATTTGGCTTTTGGGTTGTCGGTATGGATTGAACGATCGGCTCGGCAATTGCGCTTGTGCTGGAAAGTACTATTATGCTGATCGTGGCGGTCAGAGATAAAAATGATCGTATTGTCATGGCTTGCCTGTGGATATAGGAACAATCTGCACATACGTTCGGTCATGAGAAAATTCATAGGACCAACCTGGTTTCTTTGCAGAACCACGGACAAACTCGTCAAAGGTTAGATCCTGTGGATTATCATCTTCATTGGGGTCTTCTATTTCGACTACCCGTTGTAGGCCAGCACTGGCTGGTGACTCTCGATAGCCGGTGACGACAAGGGTGTGCTTACCGCCTCCACTCCACTCAATGACAGAAATAAAAGGATAGTCGTTGCATATCTCTGTCTTTAAAACGTCCCAATTGTCGAACCGACCATCCACCCACTCGTAGTCAAATTGATAGTTATCGAGGACCCAGTGTGGCCAACCCCCTCGAACACAGGTCCATGGAGTATCAATAGAATCAGGGGAATTCTTTCTTTCACAACAATTGGCTCCACCCAAACGAAGGCCAAAAACATTTTTCACAATGTCGCATTGGGGGGCGGTAGGTTCGGGTTGTATCTTCTTTTTGTTGCGGTATTCCATTACCGTCCGACTCGATGCCGCCCAGCACCAGGCTATCGTTTGTTGCTTTTCGTGATTAATGGGCAATGAACGGTCAGGCGGGCACACCGGTCTTTTACCTGGCCTCGAAGCATGGAGTTCCTCAAGCTTTTCGATCGAAATAGATGGCTTATTTGGCAAAGACTGCCACTTATCAAGACGACTAGTATCTGAAGATGTCACTGTGACATCGACCTTCACGCATGCTGAAGTGAGCCCAAGGCACAACGCAATGCACAGTCCAAGGGTTTTCTGCATGGTCATTCCCATCATCTTTGATCGATCCTTTACTGTCCGCACCCCACTATGCCGAGTAACCTTGTTTCCATTGTGTGCTCTGAGCGACATCTCCTCACTGCCTGATTGAAAAATTCTAACTAATAATTTCACACAGTATCTTGTGGCTCTAGTTTGCGTAGGTCCACGTGTCTAGATTGTGCCCTGTACTATAGAGTCCTTCGGCCTAAGTCAAGTTGTAATATCCTCGCCACGGCTTTTTGTTCTTAGCCGAGTCAAGGGGAGGTGCCGCACTTTCATCGATACGTCGTTCCACTGGCTTGTGCTCATGTTTTCCATGTCGAGCGTGGTGTTTTTCAACAAACGAGGCTTGAGTAAGACGAATCGAACATGGTCGTTGAGATTCACTAGCTCTCCGAATGTCGTCATCATCCCTCTCCTAACGTGATCGGCCTTTTAGCCCTATGATCTGGTAGCAACAGCAAAATGCAGGCCATATCACCAGACCCGAATGGGTGGTCCCTACATATCATGAAAATACGTAGGCTATGGTGTGGGTTATGCCCCTTCACTCTGGGCAGGATTGATGATGGTGGATGCGCGAGCTGAGAGGGAAGCTGAATCGAAAAGGATTCAGGGTGGATCTAAACCGATACACCACACATCATCTTGAGCATCGCTCGCCGTCGAAGATCACAACTGTCTCAATTGTGGACAGTCAAGAAGAGCAGTCTGTGGAGCCACTGGCAAATGTTCGCACTAAGAAACCTGGCGGCGTCAGCCGTCGGAGCGATAGCACGGTAGCGTTGTCTTTTAGTGTAGCCAGTGATGGCGATGACTTGGACCCTCGGTTTCGCGCGATGAGGCCAGAGGCATGCTCCGTGTTCTCTCCGGTCCAGTGTTCCATCGAAATCGGGCTACTCAGCCAGCCACCTGGTTCGGTGGGGAGGGACTCTCGTCCAGCAAGGATAAAGGTGCTCTGCTCGCCACCAGCCATGGCGATACAGTGGTTATGTAAGAGTACCTGCGGGAGACTCGTCTTCGATGCAAGTTGTCCGACCGCACCACTCAAATTTGATGTCGGCGATTGAATCGTCACGGTGCCACTGGGGCCGCGTTGCGAGGAGGCGCTTACGACGCTGGTAGAGTCAGCCAAGAACAGGGGAGTGACGAACGTAATGTTTCCTCCGGCCCCTCCGACCGCTTGCGCAGTGACAGTACTACCCTGCAAGACCACCACCTTGGGATCGATGAAGATGTTCCCGCCGCTGCCGTCGGTGCCACGAACGGAGCTGCTGAGGGTGCTATTCACGAACCGGACCTGGTCGATGGCCTGAATGGTGATATTGCCTCCATTTGCCTGCGTTGACTCGGTAGCCGTCGTGATGGAAGAGCCGTCTCGCACTTCCAATTGCTGGCCAGCGTTGAGGGTGATATCACCCGCATTGCCGGCGGCTGTGCCGATACTGCCGGCCCTGATCGAGGCATGGTGCGTCAGCGCTACCCGATCCGTGGCTTGGATGATGATGGATCCGCCGGTCGCGGTGGGGCTAGTCCCGCTTGTTTCGGTGGAGATTGTACCGCCTTTATCGAGGGTAATGGTGTTCGCGCGAAGCGTGATCGTGCCGCCTAAGCCTTGCCCTTGCGTATCGGTGAAGATGCCACTGCCGGACCCGTCGATGTGGATGGATTCAACGGAATGCGTAAGGCCGTGGACCGTCACTGTGCCGGCTGAACCAGTCGGGGGCGTTTCGGGAAACTCCACCAGACTGCGACTGGTCACTCTTCCGCCAGACAGCAGCTGAAGGCGGTTGGTAGTAATCGTAATCAGGCCGGCGTTTCCGGTGAGGCTTGTTGTGCTGGAGATGGTGCCGCCGTTCTCGACCATGACCAAGGGAGCATTGATCAATACGTGTCCGGCATCACCGGACGAAAACTCCATGCTGTTGCTGACGAGTTGTGTGCCGGATCCGGAAACTCTCACGGAATCGGTCGCCCTGACCGAAATGTTGCCGGCGTCTCCCGTGCTGCCGCGCGAGGTGCTGTTCAGCTGGCTGGCACCACTGAGGCTCAGTCGTTCCGTTCTGATCAATATCTGTCCGGCCGGCCCTTGGGTATTGACGCCGTCACCAAGAGTTTCACTCACGAGTCGGCTGGCGTCAGACAGGGTTACATCCTGCGCGTGACTTTCTGCTCCGGTGAGTCCTCGAATCGTGATGTCTCCTCCACGTCCTTCGGCTTGTGTGCCTGTGAGAACAGAACTGTTCGTCGCGAGGGTAATCTGATTCCCTTGAAGATCCACATTTCCCGCGGCACCACGTCCTCCAGTGGCAGTCACGATGTTCGATTCGGCCTGCAATAGAATGGTGGGTGTTGTGACACTGACATGTCCCCCGCCTCCAGCGCCCATTGTCCTTGTGGCGATCGAGGAATTTGCGCGCAGGGCTACACTCTCTTCCGAAATGATGTGGACGTCGGCGCCAGGCTCAGTGCCCGAGGTGGCGGATACCATCTGACTGCCCGTGTTAAGCACGATGGTTCCGGGAGGCCCAAGGCGCCCAGCGGTGCTGATTGTCGCCTCGCTCACATCTAGAACTAATTGGCCTCCTTGAATTGAAACCCTGCTCGTCTCGCGGACATTGACGGTTGAGCCTGGTGCCAAGACGATGGAACCGAACGAGGTAAATGAAGCCTCGTTCAGGTTCGGAACAGACTGAAGTGTCATTGCATCGAATTCTCCGGGGGATACTCCGCTGGCCAACCGAATGGTGCCGTTCGGTGCGGAGAGTTGTGCTCGTTGGACCGTGCCATTATCCCGAGCGTCGGGTCCAATGGCGATGGTTCTTCCAACCAACGAAATCTCTGACGCGATCAGTTCGCTGCCCTGGATGGTGATGGTACCGGGATTGGCACTCAAGAATCCGTAGGCGGCGATAGGCGTCGTCGACAGCAGGGCGTCTGCTGCCGCATTGGGAACAGCATGGAACCGACCATTGTCGGTGAAGCGCACATAGTCTGCTGTTGCAAAGGCGACCGATCCCCCTACGTTCAGTGATGCCTTGGGACCAAAGACAATACCAGCTGGATTCATCAGAAAGAGATTGGCCTGCCCAAACCCACTGGTTTGAATGACGCCAGAAATAGTGGAGGGCTGCCCTCCGATGACACGGCTGAGAATAGTCGTCGTATCCAAACGGGTGTCGTTCAGAAAGTTTGCGATAGCGCCCGTGGGAACATTGAAGATGCCGAAACTGTGAAACAGGTTTGTGCCCACTCGGGTTCCACCGGTGATGTCGTATTGCATTCTTCCAGTTGGTGGAGTCGAGGAGAGATCAACCTGCGTTGTAAGCCCTGACGGTGTAATGGGAGGTGCCGTTTGAGCAAACCCTGGTACGCACCAGGGGCTTGGCAGATAAAACACCATCGCCAGAAGAATACAGCCTCTCCATCTGGAGTAGGCTACGGGTGGAGTCGGGGGAGTACCCGACTGCGTCAGATGAAGCTCTGGTGTTATGACTCGCATAATTCTGTTTTCGTCTAGCAAGTGCGATTGCACGACGAGCGTACGCACATAATGGCTTCTAGCACACTACTTCTCTCTTTGTCAGCTTCACAAAGAGCCGGAGAGCATGTCCCTGTGACGTTGAGTCTATTTTGGAAATGCCAAAGACGTCGACTGCAGCAAGAAGGCAGAAGGACTAGTGGCTCTCGACGGGGGTGTCGAGATGAATAATCGAGCGGAGCAGTTTAGATATGCGAAGGAGGGCGGCGCCAACGAAAAACCGTTCTCCCTCCTTCTGCTATCCGCTGTCACTGGGTATGCAGAGAGAACCTGCTCGTGCCGGTGAAATTGGAGGACAATTACAGCGCCCCATTTGTTTCGGCAAGCAATCTTGGAGTTGTCATGAGCGTCTCATGTTCACCGTGCTCGTCATCGATCTCACACAGCAGTTGATAGTAACACCTGACGGCGGGGGCCGGAAGTTGACTGTCATAGATCTTTATCACCTGCTTCTTTGTGAGACCCGTTTGGAGCTGAAATGGTCCGGTGAGTAAATCCCACGTAGGCTCTTCAGCTTCTTTTCCCAAAGTTCCAAACCTGACCCAGACCCGCCGAACATCATGAGCCGTGGAATCGAGGACGATCTCATAGCTGTCCTGTATCACTCGATGTGCGTCACTCACTGGATCTTGTAACATGGTGCCTCCTTTACGCTACAGGGCTTTGTTTAACGTGCATATTGTAGTCAATCTGGCAGACTGTGTCCGAATGCTTATGATGGCTGAGACCTGAAATAATTGCTCGTTCCCACCCATGTGCTGCCATCGGATTTTCGATATATTACCTGACAGTAATAGAAGCCATTGTCTGCAGGTAAGCCAGTCACAAGGCATGTCGAGATGGGGACGGTCTTCCATGTGGTTTGTGTCTTTAATGTTCCTCCACCGGAGATGGCAGTTGTGACGGTGACCTTCCACTGACTGATGTTTGATATGGCTGGGTGGGTTCCGTGCGCATTGGTGGGGACAAAGCTGTAGGCTGTCGTGTGCGACGCTCCGTTGGCAGCTGGAACGGTAATGATGGGCGGCATGTGAAGACCTCCTTTTTATATTGGTTAACGAATACACCAAATCGGCGACACTTAGATGTACGCTCGCTGGTGTTGCAACGCATCACCGTCTTCTGTTTGGTGAGCGTACTCGATGTTCTGTTTGCATAGGCAAGGTCTAGGCCACTGACGGCGATAGCAATACTGGTGTTTGCAGTAATGCGCGAAACAGCTGGACTGTCGGGCCAATGTGGCGTGTTCTCTCTTACAGAGTTCCTGTTAATGACATGAGGACGGGAGGTCGGTGGTGAACCTAAACAGATACACTCTGGATCGAATCCGATTCACCATGGATCGATCCACGAGGTTCATGCGTGCGTGGTAAGGGAAGTAGAGGTCCATCGAAGCCACGTCTCAACACGGTGGGTCGTCACCACTCTACTTGACGTCGACCTGCCTTACGATTCAGACTAGCCTTACTCAGACAGTGCTGAGTCCAGAGCGGTTATGGAGACATCTGATCACGCTCGATACTTAGGACTCAGTACTTGAATAGTGCGCCCGTAGCTCAGTCGGATAGAGCATCAGCCTTCTAAGCTGAGGGTCGTTGGTTCGATTCCAACCGGGCGCACCATTTCGGAGTTGTTATTTTCGAGATTTCCTAAGAGGCTGAAGGGCAAGGATAAATCCTCGCTTTTGGCGGTTCGATAACCCTGATTCAGGTCATAGGGTAGTTTCCTCGAAAAAACCAGCCTTAGCACCATTAGTTTGTCATCCAGCCGGTCAGAACTCCAGAGATAACAAGGGTTTGCAAGAAACGTCATCGCGGTTCGATAAGTTTCGTCGAAGGACTTGAGCGGACGCCCGCAGCTCTGGATTTTTTCCTTCAGCAGAATTTTCTGTTCATCCAGCCGCGTGAGTTCACTCTCGTAATGTTTGATCGCCGTGGGGTTCTCGGTCTGGATCAGACGCTCTACAACCTTTTGAGCCTGCTGGTCGATCTTCAGCCGTTGCGCCTCCAGGGAATGCACGTCCTGTTTAAGCCGGTCCTGGCGGTCCTCCCACAGCTCCTTGAACATCTCCCTGGCCATGGCAAACACAGCCGGGGACGGTCGAAGCTGTTGTAACAGCGTCTCGAACTCCGCTTCCATGATTTCCGCCCGCGTCGATTTGCCGGTAGCAGGGCAGCCTTTCTTTTGACAATGGTAATAGGGATATTTCCCACTACGGCCAGTAGCCCAGCAGGCGGTCAAAGGCTTTCCGCACCCGCCACAGGTCACAAAACCCCGCAGCGGAAAATCCTTATTGAGGTTCTTGCGTGCCGGAGCCTTCGCTTGTCCCTTCAGGCGGCTCTGAAGGGCCTGGAAGGTCTGGAAACTAATCAGAGGCTCATGCTTGCCCGGTTGCAGGCTGATGCCCCATTCCGGGTAGTCGATATATCCGGTGTACAGGAGGCGGCAGAACATATCGGCCAGACGCTGAAAGTGAACACCGCCGCTTTTGCTTTTGGGGTAGAGAGGCTGGGATTCCAAAAAGCGTTTGACCTCGCTTTTGGTCTGGAAGCGCCCCGAGGCGTATCCTTCCATGGCTTCGGCCATGATGCTGGCGACCGGCTCATCGCGCACTAAAATCTTGCCGTGCCCGTCTTTCTTCTCGTAGCGGTATCCCATGGGGGCCTGGAAGACCCAATAGCCGTTCATCATCCGCGCCCGCATGCGGTTCATCACCTGTTCTTTATTTTTCTCGCGCTGATGCGCAGCGACGGAGGCCAGCAAGTGTTCGACCAGGCGGCTATCGGAGTCCTCGGCAAACTCAATCGAGGGACTTTCGAGCTTGCCGCCCGCGCTGCGTATGGCGGCGCGTAATTTGATGTGCGTTTCGATGTCGCGGGCCAGACGGCTGATGTCATCGATGATGACCACATGCGGCTGCTTGCGCTTGTGCTGGTTCAGGAAGGCCAGCATTTCTTTCATCTTCGGGCGATCCAGCAAACTGCCCGTCACGCCTTCATCGTGAAAGACCTGAACGACTTCATATTTTTTGTGGCCCGCGAACTCGCGGCAGCGGGTTTCCTGTGAAGCCAGCCCCGTGCCTTCGCTGACTTGTTTGAGCGAGGACACGCGGCAGTAAATCACAGCCCTGGAGCCTGGTTGCGGCTCCCATTGATCGAAGGATTTAGGAGGTTTTTTCATGGCGGGTCTATCCTTTTCAGGTCTTCATACCTGATGGGTTTCTGTTGATTGAAAGGGTGGTGTCCCGCCGATTCTATGGATTCACCTGGGTCCTGTAAATGATTATGTTCAAGGACTTTGCCGCACTGCTGGAGGGGATGCTGCCCAAAGGCGTGATCGACAAACCCTTCCAGAATGGCCCAGACGCTTTGGATTAATTCAGTCTGTTCCTGATCGGAAAGATTCATTCCGGCGAGAAAGGGTTTGTATTTTTCAACGTCTAACGTCATGGGCAGACCATATAAATGCTGCAAGAGCCGTAGGGGCCGAAAAGTCGTGGCCATGATGGTTTTAGCAGCATCCCGGCTTGTTTCCGGGAAACAGGCGGTGTGGTGCGTCATCCGCGAAAGAGAGACTGAATGTTTGAAAGTCTGTCGTCGGCGGGATACGTGCACGAGCTGTATCTGTTTCCAGAATACAACTAAAGATTTAATGGCAGGTTAAAAATGTCGGAATTCTGCGGGTTTCCGGGCATATTTGTTTGCGGCGATGCACGAAGCGGCACTGTTGACGGGTAAGGCAAGTAATGATCTGATCGGAAGAAAGTATGTCATGCTCAAGATCATGGTGAAGCTATAACCCGCGTTCCCTTGACGAAAGAAATGATTGAAACGCTCAAATCCTATCGCGAGAAAACGGGGGTGGGTAGTGTTGCGCTTCTCAAAAATCAGAGCGACTGCCCTGAGAATCTTACTCCGCGCCACATTAAGAGTTGGCTGGAAGGGCGATTGATATCTGTGCCGCCGGAACACCTGAAGTATGTCCTTGGAAGATGGGAGGCCTTGCCCGTTTTTGAATTTGGCAAAATCACCGAAGACATTTTGGATGTATTGAAAGAGCATTGGCACCGTACAAAGGTTGGCCCAGTACCTTTGCTTAAAGACGCTGCGGCCAAGCCGGAAGGGTTGCGGCCTCATATCATCGCCGCATGGCTAGATGGCCGTAGCCGATCCTATCGCAAGGATCATCTAAAGTATGTCTTAGAACGCTGGAGCGCCTTGCCGGATGCCCTGAACACGAGACGGGTGCTGTCCGGCTATGCCGAAATTACACCGGCCCAGCGTGATCGTCTTCATGAGCTAAAGAATAGAACAGGTTTTGGCCCCAATGCATTAATGAGGGGGGCAAAGGATGCGCCGCGCGGACTTGGCTCAGGCAAAATCTGGGGCTGGTTGGATGGAACTATCAAAACAGCAAAGCCGGAGCAGTTGGCGTATGTCTTTACGCGGTGGGAATCCCTCATAGGGAAAAAGTGAGCCTCTCAGCCAAATTTCGCGCCGCTGGATTGATCAAATTTTGGCCGTATTTTATCAATCCTTAATAAAACTTTAACCATTTCCATATTTAATAAATCTTTCACCTTCTTCTGACATAATGGGTCCGTACTAAAGCATAAGGCGCGGCCAACGCGCCGTCCGGGGCAGCGACTTAGCGTGCCGCTGGGAATAAGCGGGGATGTTGAAGGTGTGTGATGGGATACGATAACGAAAACGATCAGGTCGATGATGAGGCACGCAAGGAAAGAGAGCGTGTCGAAACCGATCTCAGGCGCGCTGTTTTCGGCAGCGACACGAGCAAGAATAATTCACGCCTGAGCCGCAGCCCCAAAACTGAAAAGGCTATTCTCATAGCCGATGAAAAGAAAAAGAAAGAAGAAGAGAGTAAAACACGCGAAACCCTCAAGCGGGCGCAGGAAGCGCTTGATCGCCACCTTGAGCGGTGCCCACCGAATGGTTGACGAGCAACAAGGGCACCGGTGGTTGGTCGATTTAAGTACAGATTCCCTACGTCGAACCGCTCGCGGGCCATCGCAAGATTGGCAGGACTCCTGGCATAGACCCCTCCGGTCAACGCATACTCGGTTTCGTTGGCCACGCGGATCGCATCGGCAAAACTGTCAGCTTTCATGACGGCCAACACCGGTCCAAAGATTTCCTCCTGGGCCACACGGTGATGTGGTTGGATATCGACAAACACCGTCGGCCCGACAAAATATCCATTCTGATCTGCGGTGCGCTGCACGAGGAGCGGGCCTTCTTCGAGACCGAGTGAAATATAGCGTTGGATGGTCGTTTGGGCTCGTGCGTCGATCACGGGCCCCACTCTGGTACCGGGTCGCGATGGGTCACCGATGTCCAAACTCAGCACGGCCTCACGCAGGCGGGAAACAAAGGAGTCGTAGACGGTGCGATGGACGATGACTCGGGAGCAAGCCGAGCATTTCTGCCCCGCGTAGCCGGAGAACGATGCGACGACGCCGGCAATCGCTTCGTCGAGATCCGCGGTGTCATCGATGATGATGGCATTCTTCCCACCCATCTCAGCAATCACCCGCTTGACCATCGGTTGTCCTGGGCTCACGCGCGCTGCCTCGGCCAAGATATGGAGGCCCACGCTCTTCGATCCGGTAAACGCGATCGTTGCGACCTGGGAATGTGCGACGAGCGCTTGGCCGACTTCCGGCCCACCTGGGAGGCAGGTCAAGCATCCAGCCGGTACACCGGCCTCGATGAAGATGTCCGTGAGCAGCATTCCTAAGCCGGGCGAGCGGTCCGATGGTTTGAAGAGCACTGGATTGCCGGTCACAAGTGCCGCAGAAACCATTCCGACGGGGATGGCGAGTGGAAAGTTCCATGGCGCGATGACGACGGTCACACCGCGCGGTGCATAGGTGCGCTGGTTGAGCTCTCCCGGACGGTGGCCTAATCGTACTGGTTTGGCCAGACGGTCCATCTCGTCTGCATAGTAGCGAAGGAAGTCGATCGCTTCTGCGACATCTGCGTCGGCCTCCCGCCAAGTCTTGCCGACTTCGAAGATCTCCCAGGCCGCAAGCTCGTAGCGACGGCGGCTCATCTCCAACGCTGCCTGACGCAGGATTTCAGATCGCGCTTGCGGAGCTTTCTGTCGCCAAGGGTCCCATTCTTGGAGCGCCTGTTCGATAACTCGGTCCAGATCGGATACCGCTGCGCTCCGCACCCGGGCCACGATTTCAGTTGGTTGACAAGGATTCCGGGATTCCAGCCATGGGCCGGTCAGTCTGATACCGGGTGCTCCACCGTGCCATTCTCGGCCCAATTGAGATTGAACCGATCCAATACTTGCCTGCATGGCCTTGCGCACCTCTGTCTGTGAAAAATCGCTGTGTGGTTCGTTGTTAAAACTCTTCTCGCCATTCGTTGGCGTGTGGTGGAGCTGGACCGGCACTGTTGGGGGAACAAGGAGCTGGGCCAATGGCTGGGACTGGACATACTCTTTCTGAAGAAACGATTCGTTCGACGTATTTTCCAAGAGCCGTCGCACCAGATAGGCCATACCGGGGAGAAGCCGACCCACAGGACTGTACAGGCGGACACGACGACCTAATTTGACCATGGATTGCTGGAACGGCTCCGCCATGCCGAAGATCATTTGGTACTCGCGCGCATCAGGGGCCAGGCTCCGTGCTTCCGCATGGGCTTCGATGGCAGCTAACGTGCGAAGATTGTGCGTGCCGAACGCGGGGCGGATGAGATCGGCATGCTCAAACAGCACCGGAATCAAACGTTCGTACTGAATGTCGGTCTCTGCCTTATGGCCAAACAGCGGAGGTGGCCAGCCTGCTTGCCGATATCGGACCGTGTCTGAATCCCAATAGGCGCCTTTGACTAATCGGATGGTAATCGGCGCCTGACGTGTTCGTGTCCAGGCTACGAGATCCTGTACGTCTCGTTCGGTGTCTCGGTGATAGGCCTGCAGCGCGAGTCCGGCATAGGGATAGGATCGGTAGGCCGGCTCTGCGAAGAGCTGCTTGAAGATATGCAGGATCAGGTCTTTGGTCTCCGCCTGCTCCATATCGAAAATCAATCCGGCTGGCAGCGACTGGGCAAGGTCCACCAGTGGCCGAAGACGTGTGGCGACCGACTCGTAATTTCCATCGGGATCGATTGGGTCCAGCCGAGAGGAGAGAGCCGAAATCTTGAGTGAGAGTTGCACGCGCGGGATGGATCCCAGGTGGTCTCGTTCCAGCAAGTGATTGGAAGACCAGGTCTTCGTGGCGCGCTCCAGTTCAATTAAGGCGTTCAGGCACTGGTCACGATAGCGATCAGCCTCCTGCTCGCTGATGGTGGCCTCGCCCAAGAGATCAACAGACCAGGCTCGCCCGTCTGTCCATAACTGTGACAAGGCCGGAACCGCTTCTTCAACTGACGCTCCGGCGATGAACGATGTGGCCATCTGTTCGATCTGTTTTCTGATCGATTGACCGGTAAGACGGGCACCCACCCTGGTTGCAGTCAGGGCCTTCCATCCCCACTGAAGGCCGAAGAGTTCTCCGATGGTGTGGCCAAAATATTCTTCGGCCAGTGCGACGACTCGTTCATCGTCCTGAATGACTGGAAGGACATCAATGAAGTGGAATAGCCGAGTCTTAAACGACGCATCCTTCATCGCCAGATTGATCACCGAATGGGACCACCAGCGGCCATCGAAAATGGAGGGTGAAAGGCCGGCCGACAGTTGCGCAAGCCGTTCGCCAATGCGGAGGATGGCTGGCTCAAGAGCAGGTGAGGTGGTCATCGATCATCCTGAAAATAATGATTCTGTATGGTTTCAGTATACATCCCAGTCGACTGGTGGTCATTGTTCTTTGCTGCCCCAGTCGGCGCATGGAGGATAGCCCGACCGGCCCATTTCATTTCACGTGGTGCATCCCTTATGATAATGGGATCAGGCGTGATGGCGCTTCGATGAGAGGCGTCATTACTGAACGATGCGGTCCAACATACCTGAACTGGAGACTATCTATGGCTGATGAACATGCCCATGGGACGCAGCAACCCCAGGGAAAAGATAATTTGATTCCCGGTGTCAAACATGTCGTGGCGATCAGCAGTGGGAAGGGTGGAGTCGGGAAGTCCACCGTGTCGTCGAACCTGGCGTGTGCCTTGGCGCTAGCCGGTGCGAAGGTCGGTCTCTTGGACGCTGATCTCTACGGTCCTAACATCCCCATGATGATGGGGTGTACCACCGGCCCTGAACAGAAGGACGGCAAAATCGTTCCTGTTGAGAACTACGGGGTAAAATTAATTTCCATGGCGTTCCTCGTGCCGGAAGAGACCGCACTGGTCTGGCGTGGCCCGATGGTCCATCAATACCTGCAAGCTTTTTTCCGAGATGTGCTCTGGGGTGAGTTGGACTATCTGCTGATTGATCTACCGCCAGGCACCGGTGATGTGCAGCTCTCCTTGTCACAAATGGTTCCGTTGGCTGGGGCGATTACCGTGACCACGCCTCAAGAAGTTGCGCTCTACGACGTTCGTAAAGGCATGGCGATGTTTCAAAAAGTGAATGTTCCGCTTCTGGGCATTATCGAGAATATGAGCCATTTTGTGTGTGGCCACTGTGGTGAGCGGACGGAGATTTTCTCCTATGGTGGGGGCGAGCGGGCAGCCGCCAAGGTCGAGGTGCCGTTCCTTGGCCGGATCCCGATTGATCCCGCCATTCGAGATGGGGGCGATACCGGCCATCCCATCGTCGTGGCCAATCCGGCATCCCCTCAGGCTGAGGCGTTTCGGGATATTGCAAAGAAGCTTATGGGAGCACTCGGTGGTGCTGAGAAAAGTGGCCTGTCAGTCGATAGTTTGCTGAAGAAGATCAAGCAGCCATTTAGTCCCAATTGAACGGTCTCATAGTGGAGGGAAGGCATGGCGGAGTTCGTACGTATTGCAGCCCTAACAGATGTAAAGCTCGGGCATGGGATTATGGCAGAAGCCAATGGGAAGACGTTGGCCGTATTCAATGTGGATGGGACGATCCATGCGATCAACAACACCTGTTGCCATCGGGAGGGGCCATTGGGCGAGGGCGAGTTGGAAGGCAATATTGTCACCTGTCCGTGGCATGGCTGGCGGTTCGATGTGACGACCGGCTCGTGCATGAATAACCCATCCTCGAAGGTGGAAGCCTATCAAGTGAAAATCGAAGGCAATGATGTGAAGGTATTACTGGATGTCTGACGTCATGCTCTCGCTATTGGCCGTTACCTCAGACGGAGGGAGAACGTATGCCTGTCTCTACGAATGATCAAACGGAAATCGCGGCCGCGCTCGTGCGCCTCTACGTCTTTTTGACTCAGTACCTCGATCGCTGCTTCGATGAAGCAGCTCGGAAGAGCTATCCGGATTCCGAACTCCAGGGGCATCTCGATGAAACACGACGCCAGCTCATGGAGATTGTGTCGGTGAATCCTGTTGTGAAGAGAAAGCTCGCCGACGAGTGTGACCGAATTCTGGCGCTCGGCGCCTCCTGTCTCAAATCTGGTGCGGCCGATCCCAAGATTCGAGAGATGATTCAATCGGAACGGGCCATACTCAAGAACAAGACTATTGCGTTGAGTGACTTGGTTGCCGTGTATCGAGCCTTAGCATGAATGATGGATGGGGAAGGGCTCGACAAACATCAGCTCGCTGGGTTGGACAACCGGGAACGGGGATTTAGCAGACCGGTTGAGTTTGATCGTGTAGGAGAAGGCTATCGAGCGTTGTTACGGTATGAGACCGTCCGTGTCACGACGGAGATTCATCCGACCCAGGATGACGCACTCACCATCTTGATCCAGACGTTGCATAGTCAGGGTTACCGGCAGCTCAAAACTCAAAGGAGTTTTCGCGACGGAATCTATCTGGGTTCACAGGAGCTGTGGGTAGAATATCCAGATCCTCCACAAGCTGAGCCTGCGCGATTTAGCCTTTTGGGAAAAGTTCTCAGTTGGTTCTGGCCCAACTCTTCGGATGGATCACGTTCATGAGTTTTGTCCCATTGAGCGATCTCCGATCTTCAGCGACAGGTGCGCAGCCCCTCGTAGGTACGAGCCGGCCTCGCCTTCCATCATGGTTTAAGGTCAATGCGAAGACAGGATCAGACTATCTTGATATCAAACAGACGATGGAGCGGCTCAAACTCCACACGATCTGCGAAGAGGCTCGTTGTCCAAACCGATGGGAATGTTGGAATGCGCGTACTGCGACGTTCCTGATCCTGGGCGATATCTGTACCAGGCGATGTCACTACTGTTCAGTCGAGACAGGAAGGCCGCTCGCAGTAGATGAGAAGGAACCAGGTCGTGTCGCGGAAGCGATTCAGGCGCTTGGTTTACGCCATGCGGTGATTACCTCGGTGAATCGTGATGAGTTAGAGGATGGTGGGGCATCGGTCTTTGCCGAAACGATCAGGCAGACGAAACGGCTGAACCCGACATGCACGATCGAAGTGTTGATTCCAGATTTTGAAGGCAACGAGGAGGCACTGGCGACGGTCTGTGCGGAAAAGCCGGAAATTCTGAATCACAACATTGAAACAGTACGGCGGCTCTTCCCATCGATTCGCCCGCAAGGCAAATATCAACGGTCAATTAACTTGCTCGCGAGGGCGAAGCAGCAAGGGATGAAAACAAAGTCAGGTTTGATTCTTGGCATGGGGGAGACACTCGACGAAGCGCGTGACGTAATGCGTGACCTTCGGGCAGTCAATTGCGACATCATCACGATCGGCCAATACCTCCAGCCGACGAGAGAGCATCTGCCCGTCGCTCGGTTCTATGATCCCTCCGAATTTGCTGCACTCAAAGAAGAAGGCCTCGCCATGGGTTTTAGCCATGTCGAATCTGGGCCGTTGGTTCGCAGTTCCTATCATGCTGAGCAACAGGTAGCTGGCGCATAGTTGTGGCCGAGCTTCATCTAGTCTGGAAAACATTCCAGCCTGTGTCGTTGTGTCTCCGCACCGACTCTTTCGCTTGTTTGGTTGATAGCATATATGCTATCTTCAGACAGGGGAGCGAATGGCGCATCCCTCAAGTAAGTCACCATTAACCCGGTTGGTCTATGACGGCACGGTCCTCCGAATTGAGTTTTACATTGCTCCCAATGGCACCATGCCAGCAGAAGACTGGCTCGAACAGCTTTCGGTTGCAGCTCAGCAGAAGTTCGCCGCTCTGTTTGTGCGCATGGGGGACACTGGAAAGATCTGGAATGAGCGTAAGTTTAAACATTTGACCGGGACCGATCAGCTCTTCGAGTTTAAAGTCGAGGCTGATCGCATCCTGTGCTTCTTTTTTGTCGGTCGTCGGCTGATTTTGACGCATGGATTCAGGAAAGCTGGAGACAAAACACCAAAACGAGAAATTGATCGAGCCGAAACGTGTAAGAAAGACTTTGAAGGGAGAGTTTGGTATGAAAGCTAGAGCTGTGGGAATGGGCAAAGGCTGGTTGGATAGGAAGCTCGCGGGTTCAAAATTCCGCAAAGGATTTGAAGAAGAGCTGCAAAAGCTGGCCATCGGTGAGCAGCTCGCTCGGCTGCGCCTGGGGGCAGGATTGACCCAAGCGCAAGTGGCGAAACGTACTGGCACTACAGCCTCGGCGATCAGCCGTTACGAAAATGCGGAATATGATCGCTATGAGCTCCGCACGTTGCAAAAGATTGTCCGTGCTTGTGGCGGTCGACTGGAGATTTCCTTAGAGCCAGGACCAAACACCGACCGAGCTGCCTAGTGCATGGTTTCGTCACTCAATAGTCAGGCCAGACTCCACTGTCGCGTGCCGCAAGGAAAATATCAGCGGTCGATCGATTTGCTCGCGAGGGTCAAGCAGCATGGGATGAAGACGAAGTCCGGATTGATCCTAGGAATGGGGGAGACACTTGACGAAGCGCGAGCGGTCATGCGGGACCTCCGAACAGTCCAGTGCGACATCATCACCATTGGTCAATATCTCCAACCGACCAGAGAGCATCTGCCCGTCGCCCGATTCTATGATCCTTCCAAATTTGCGCTGCTGAAGGAAGAAGGGCTTACGATGGGTTTTACTCATGTCGAATCCGGGCCGTTGGTGAGGAGCTCCTATCATGCAGAGCAACAGGTTTCTAGCAAGTAGTTGTTATAGTGCCTCCATCTGCTGAAGCCGTTGCAAATGGTATGGAATCGCCGTACAGTGGTGATAGAAGTTCACTGAGAAAAATCGCCATGCCAAAATCAGTCGGCGAATTAGAACAAGAAGCAAGCCGGCTACCAAAGAAGGATCGTGCGGTTCTGGCGCACCATCTCATCGCAAGTATTGACCCCGGAGAAGACGTTGATGCGGAAGCGGCTTGGCTAGACGAAGCTGAACGTCGCTATCTGGCATACAGACAAGGGAAGTTAACAGGCAAACCCGCCGAGCAAGTTTTTCGCGAAGCCAAATCTAAACTCGGATGATGACAGCTATCTTTCTGCCCTCTGCTGAGGAGGAAATGATTGCTGCGGCTCAGTACTACCAACAACAATCAGCCGGTCTCGGATCCGAATTCCTCATTGAGGTCGAAAGGACGGTGGCCGCCGTCCTGACCTATCCGGAAGCCGCGCCCATGGTGAAGAAGGAGATCAGGCGCCGCCTCTTGAAGCGGTTTCCATTTGGAGTTCTGTACGCGGTTACCGCTGATGAAGTCGTCATAGTCGCGGTGATGCATCTTCGCCGCCGGCCTGGTTACTGGGAAGATCGGCTCCATTCTTAACAAAGCCAAGCTGAGAGAGTGTTCCCCGTAGCGGTCTTCGAGTCAGCATAATCCATTTGCTCTTCCGGCCACCAATGCCGTGTCAGTGCTTACGGCCTTGGTGAGCATCACTATGACCTTAGCATTAAAGCGGATCGGCCTCAGAGTGGGTGACTGAAATACCGGGCGGGAAAGAAAGCAAGCGCGGTATAGAAGTCGAGGGGATAGGGAGTACGTTCGAGGTGTGATGTGTCATACGCCCGCGGAAAATAAGTCCATACTCATGTCAGAACATCCCGCTAGAAATTGCAAGAGCATGTTTTAAGCGGGGGCCAACCCCACGAGCCACACCTCCGTCAGGAGCCCGTATACCCGAATGACGCCGCCCTGTCACCTGCAAATTCCCATGGTAGACCCTATATTGATGATTCATCCGCTACCGAGCTCCATCAATCGCTGCTATTTCCACCTCCCCTGGGTTGACACCCTCAACGGCGAGAAGTAGCCTGTGCAACACGATGCTTATCTACTCCCTTTTGGTTAAGTCTTCGATTGGATAACAGGCAATGGCATTCAAGGTGCTTGATCAAGAAGTTGTTAGGGAGATACTGGTCACAGGCGAATTTGAACGTCTGATCGGTGGCATTGAACACCAAGATCTTGAGTGCAAACTCACCCCATATTGTCTACAAGACGCTTCGCAAAATCGAGAACTTGCCAAGGACATTTCAAGCTTCGCAAATGCTTCTGGTGGGCTGCTACTTCTCGGCGTCAAGACTGAGAAGTCTTCGTTTCACACAGGAGATGAGATAAGGAAACTTCACCCATTTTCAGAAGATAGGATCGATTTCGAAGTCTATAAAGACGTGCTGGACCGATGGGTATACCCGGTAATAAGAAATATCGAATGGAAATGGTGGCCTTCCAAGGGGAATTCTAAGGAAGGCATCGCTTCGATACGCATACCACCACAGCCTTCATCCATCCGGCCTTTTCTCATAACCAAAACGGTCGAGGAAAGGGCAAACGGGAATGATGGAGACAAGAAGAAAACGAAGACGCTTGGAACACTGTTTGGATATGTTGAACGCAGGCGCGATGACAATATTCCCATGTCTGTTATTGAGCTGCACGCAAGGCTAAAGGACGGTCTTAATTTTAATGCTCTCAATACGCAGTTAGAGGAAATCCGTGTAGCTATCGAACAGGCGTGGCGGGATCAGCCAGGTCAGCTATCGTCAGAATCCGATGCAATTGAAACCCTCGATCAGCGAATAGGAATTGTGGCAGGAGAATTGGAATTAGGCCCAACTCATCCAACCTACCTTCTAGCTGCCATCCCATCCCATAAAGTCAAAATTCCGAGTCTGTTCACTTCAAACGATGCGCCAGTGGTGAAGTTGCTTGAAAATCCGCCGCAGATCCGGCCATCTGGTTTCGACTTAAATGTGGATGGCAGGGCAGCACGGATCGTTCCAGGCGGGCATAGACGCAGGTCCCTCGAAGTCAAGTATAAGACCCTGAATCTGTGGGATGATGGCACGCTGATCTTCGCCGCTGATGCACTCGACTCTGTCTGCTGGCGGCTCACTCAGAGGGAGGGAGTTCCACTTAGGATTCAGCCGTTGGCTCTGATTGAGACCTCTCTTCTCTTTTGCCAACTGAGTGAAGCTATTTTTGCCCAGGCTGATCCTAAGCCGGGTGATGTTTCGTTTGATGTGCATTACGTTCTTGAGCTTCGGAATACGAAAGTTGGTGAAATGAATTGTGGCTTAATTCCGGGACCAGTAGGCGGTGATCCCTGGAGGTTTGGACAGAATATACATTACGCCGCTGAATCACAGTTGAGAGCAAAGGCATTGTGGCGATCTCAGGACATTAATCCTGGCCGGATTGCATACCTCCTTGTTGCATCACTGTATGAACAGTTCGGACTTGATCATGAGGCTATCCCGTATAGGGAGAAAGTAGGACGTGACTTTATTATCAGCGCGGAAGAAATCCGAAGACTTCATGCGCGGTAATCAAGTTGTCCGCCTCGACGAGAGAGTTTGCGGGCACGACAAGAAAGTGCGATAAGTGACTTCGCCGAATGGATATCCCTCCCATCTCATCGATCCGGCTGCTGCGCGTTAAGTCAATGGTCATGCAGGCCTCGATTCCCACAGTCGTGGCTGTATGATGATGTTGAGGGCATAGAGAGTCGGAGGGAGATCCAGCTGATCCTTCCATTTGTGGAAAAGCTCGGCGGCATTCGCTATCATGACGGCAGTGGGCTCTTCGGAGGTCTCAACGGATGTCGGGTGTTCTCACATTTCCACCGGTCACAGACCAACTCCTCGTCGAAGTGGTCCGTCGCATTCTCACTATTGGCTCTCCCGTCAAGATCGTCCTGTTCGGCTCCTATGCCAAGGGCACAGCCCGTCCGGACAGCGATTTGGATCTGCTGATCATCGAAGAATCCGATATGCCTCGCTATCGGCGCTCGGGACGGTATCGGCGGGTGCTCTGCGGGATGTTTCCCGCCAAGGATATTGTGGTCTGGACTCCTCAGGAGGTCGAAGAATGGAAGACCGTGCCCAATGCCTTCATCTCCACCGTGCTGGCCGAAGGCAAGTTGCTCTATGAAAGATAGGTCGGCTCTAGCTGAACACGTGCACGACTGCGTACTTGCTCGCATGCCGACGGGCACCCGCTCTTAACCCTCGCAATCGGCATTCGGATTCCGTCTCCATCCTGAGAGCACGCAACGTTGCGCGATCAGCGGGGTGAATCGGGTAATGTCTTGAGCGATGTCGATCATGAACTGCTCGGCGAGGGACTGATCCTCGAAACATTCGTACACGTCATCGAGAAAGCCGCCACGAAGTAAAGGATGATAGAGAAACTCTTGACCAGGGCCAGTCGCCACTTCAAGCGGATACTCGATAGCCTCGACCCGTTCAAGATCGAGTTCCTTAAACCATCTTCGTCCATCCTGAGCTGACGGACGTTCCTTCAGATAGTCCTGGAATCGCTCTCGTTCGTTGATCAGCCCTTGTTGAACCATCGCCTGATCCACCCGCTGCCACAGTGAATCGAATGTTCCATAGGACGGAAAGGTCAGGACGAGTTGACCGCTTGGATGAAGTCGTTCGATGAGTCCCTGCACTGCTTCATACCGATTGGGGCGAAAGAACATGACGGAGAGATTGCCTGTGACGCGATCGAAGGTCGGCAGATCAGGAGGCAGGGCGCGCATGTCAGCACAGGCGAAACGGAGCCATGGTAATTGTGAGCCTTGAATGGCTCTTGCGCGAGCGACCTGCCCGGCGCTCACATCGATGGCTAGTACCTCGCCGGAAGAGCCGATCTGCTCAGCGAGATAGAAGGCCGGAATGCCGTGGCCGGATGCGACATCGAGGATTTTTAGACCAGGGCGAAGGTCTAGATGTTGAAGTAACGATTCGGCAAACGGTGTAGACCAATAGTCGTGCTTTGGCAGGGGCCAGCGAAGAGTAGGTGAAACAGTCATGCTAGAAAAATGAGGGGATCATGCTTGGTGTCACACCCGCACAAAATATGGAATTGCCATTAACACCACTCCAACAAAGACGAGCACGTAGACGTTCTCGATAAAATAGGGAAAGACACAGAGGGCCACTCCAATGCACAACGGGACAATGGCCTTTTGTCTTTTGCCATAGATGGCAAAACCGGTACCAATCGATCCGAAGATCAGACTCCAGATTAGGGCTGCGGTATTCCCCAGCTCAAACATAGCTGGTTTCTCACGTGGCTGACGCCAGGGCCTTGGCAATCAGCGCCTGCGCTTCCTCTTGTATCTGCTTCAGATGCGTGTGCCCCTTAAAGCTCTCCGCATAGAGCTTGTACACATCTTCTGTCCCAGAGGGCCTGGCGGCGAACCAGCCGTTCTCGGTCACAACTTTGAGGCCACCGATCGCCGCGCCGTTGCCTGGAGCCTTGGTGAGCATCGCCACGATTCGATCGCCAGCCAGCTCTGTTGGCTTGACTTGATCCGGAGAAAGTTTGGACAGAATGGCTTTCTGCTCTGGCGTGGCCGGGGCGTCGATCCGTTCATACACCGGCTCGCCCAGTTCGTTCGTGAGGGCTCGGTACAACTCGGATGGATCAAGGCCGGTTTTTGCCATCATTTCAGCGGCCAGTAGATCCATGATGATGCCGTCCTTATCAGTCGACCAGACTGTTCCATCACGGCGGAGGAACGAGGCACCGGCGCTTTCCTCGCCGCCAAAGCCAAGCGAGCCATCGAGTAGACCGCTGACGAACCACTTGAAGCCAACCGGGACTTCCACCAGTTTCTGTTTCAGTCTAGCCGCAACTCGGTCGATCAAGCTGCTGCTGACTAAAGTCTTGCCAATCCCGGCGTAGGATTTCCAACCGGGACGACTGGCAAAGAGGTAGGCAATCGAGACGGCCAGGTAATGGTTCGGATTCATTAAGCCTGAACGAGTGACGATGCCGTGCCGGTCGTTATCGGCATCATTGCCGAAGGCCACATCAAAGCGATCTTTTAAGGCAATGAGATTGGCCATGGCGTAGGGAGAAGAGCAGTCCATCCGAATCTTGCCGTCCCAATCCAAGGGCATGAAACGGAACGTTGGATCGACTTCTGGATTCACGACCTCGATGTTCAATCCGTAGCGTTCGACAATCGGCTGCCAGTAGGCTACACCGGACCCGCCGAGCGGGTCGATCCCAAGCTTGAGCCCCGCAGCTTTGATAGTATCCATATCCAACACGTTGCTCAGATCGTTCACGTAGGCCCCGATATAGTCGTGCTGATGTGTGGTTGATGCCCGTCTGGCCTGTTCAATGGGAAGACGTGTCACTCCGTGGAGGTTGGCGGCTAGAAGGGAATTGGCTCGATCCTCGATCCACTTCGTAATCTGTGTATCGGCCGGGCCACCGCTCGGCGGGTTGTACTTGATCCCGCCGTCTTCCGGGGGATTGTGCGATGGGGTGATGATGATGCCATCGGCCAGACCGGAGGTTCGGCCTCGGTTGTAGGTGAGGATGGCATGAGAGATGACCGGGGTCGGTGTGAAGCCCCCGTCCTTGTCGATCATGACCTCAACACCATTGGCCGAAAGGCTTTCAAGGGCGGTTGCACATGCGGGTTCTGACAGCGCATGGGTGTCTTTCCCTAAATACAGCGGCCCCGTCGTGTGCTGCGCAGCCCGGTATTCGCAAATTGCCTGAGTGATCGCCACGATATGGTTTTCATTGAAGCTTCGTTTGAACGAAGAGCCACGATGCCCTGATGTACCAAATGACACGCGTTGTTCTCGGACAGATGGGTCAGGTTTCTCGGTCGAATAGGCAGAGAGGAGTTTTCCCACATCCACCAGAATCGAGGCCGGCGCTGGTTGTCCTGCACGGGAATGAATTGCCATAGGAGAGGTGTAGTTCTAATGTCTGGTCGCTGTCAACTGTAGAGGGCCCATGTATGCGAAAATAAGATCGCACTCTTGTCCGGTATTAAAAAATGCTGGTGACCCCGGAGGATCTTTCCCGTCTTACGTATGGATGGCGATCGGACGAGGGGTGTCCTGGAACGATGAAATCGGAGTGGAGAAACCCCTTATAGAACGCTGAGTTCATGGATTTTGAGCGATTGATCCGGTAAGATGCCCATAAGAACCTGTCCGTAATCTGAAGGGGGTGGTGTGTTCCGTCTTCGGCTTGCGTTCGTGATCGTACTCGCCTTCGCGGTGTTGGCCGTTGCGTTCCTCTCATTTTCGAGAGAGCTGACTGGCCAAGACTATCTCAAAGACTTTGTCCTGGAACAGCTCGAGGAGAGTCTGGGTAGAAAGATCGACGTGCATCGCGTCAAGTTTGTGATCTTCCCGAGTATCCGCGTGGAGCTTACCGAGGTCAAGATTCATGATCCTCAATCAGAGCAGGTCGTCCTGACGGCTAAGCGTATTGATTTGGTCTTACGCCTCCTGCCACTCCTCAAAAAACAAGTTGTCGGCAAGCGATTGTTGATCGAAGAGCCAACGCTGACGCTTCGGCGGAACGAACGTGGTCGATGGAATCTCTCCGATGAGTTGAACGGGCCCGTGGATGTCGACCGGGACACGATGGATATGATGGCGCGGACACTCATGATCAGAGAGGCGACGCTCGTCAATGGAACGATTACGGTCATTGATGCCGCCAGACCTGATGGCATTCGGTCTCTCAAGCTGGAGCACGTTGAGTTTAGGCTGCTGGTCCGGCCTGATCGTGGTCTGGCCGAATTGCATGTATCAGCAGCGCATCAAGGAGGATCAGGCCCATCCGCCGTGTCCCTAGACGGTGTCGTGAAACGAGCAGAACCCTCGGTGTCATTGTCCGGTGAAGAGGTTGCTGAATCGGCCACCGGGTTTCAGTTTGAAGGACAGATGGACGCCGCTGACCTCAAGATACGGGACGCGGCTGATTTTCTCGGCCCCAGGCCGGTTTCTCAGCATCTTCAAGGGGCATTGAACCTCAAGAGTACCGTTCGCGTGATGCCCGGTGTGTCCGGATATGACATGGTTCTCTCAGACATGACCGCGCATTTGAATAACATCACCCTGAGAGGAAAGGCCAATCTAGCCGGACTGCTGACTCCTCAGCCGACGTTTGCCGTCACGTTCAGCAGTTCTCTGGTTTCCCTCCCGCAGCTCCTGAAAACCATCCCCCCAGACTGGATCCATTCGCAGCTCCCCGCCCTCCTGATTGATCGCCAGATCGATGGCAAGGTGCAAGTGGTGCATGCAACGCTCACTGGGTCCGCGACGAGGGGCCCCCAACTTTCGACGATCGGAGAGTTTCATGTCAGCGAAGGTCGTAGCTTGATCGGTAATGATCGTATCGCCGCGAAAGACCTCGCAGCGGCGGTGGTGGTCGAGACTGGGCGTGTTCGCATTGCGAAGATCACTGGAATGTATGGGGCCATGCAGATCACTGACGGAAAAGCGGAGGTGTCGTTTCTGGATGCTGGTCCATGGCTGGAACTGGAGATCACAGGAGAGACGGCGGCGGCGCAGCTCGTTGAGTTTCTAGCGAAGACTGTGAAAGCGGAGCGAGTCACGCAGTTGCTCTCCGGTATCCGCGATGCTGAGGGGACGGCGCAATCCACATTTCGCCTCGTGGGACCGTTGAATCAGCCCGGTGGGATCACCTTTGCAGGTGGGGAGATCAACGCCCGTCAAGTGAGTTTCACTCATGTGAATGTACCGGATCGTGTGACCGGGATGCAGGGACGATTTATCTTGGCCGATGGAACCACACAGTTCGACCAAGTTGCCGGACATCTTGGGGGAACTGCTGTGCAGGTTCACGGGACCGTTACTGGAGGACCTCAAAGCCACTATCAGGATTTTGTTATTCGTACGCGCGGTGATGCCGCGCAGATGGTTCGGTTGTTTCGTTCCTCGGTGATTGAACAGAGTGCATTCGAGGGGGTGTTCAGCTCAACGATTGCAGTCTCTGGTTCGACGGCGAGACCGCATATCCAAGGGTCCGTTGTGTTGGATGAGGCCAAAGTCGCGTTCGGGGTGATTGCAAAACCCGTCGGTCCTCGCGCCACTGTGGAGTTTGAAGGGGTGATGCCTCAGTCTACCAGCCTCAAGCTGCATCGCATCGAGCTGGTGTTGCCCTCTGTGACTATTCCCGGTAAGGGAACCATGCAGTTCGGGAATGGTTTTCTGATTGATATGGCCGTGGCGACCGGTACGGTATCGGTATCCAGTCTTCCGGAATGGCTAGCCACAGATGGGTTTGAAGCGGGGAATATCGAAGTCTCGCTTGATGTCAAAGGAAAGGAGCTGGATTGGAAGACCTGGCGGGTGACCGGATGGATGGGAGTGACGAACGGGCTGATGCAGGTCAAAGGGATTGATGGGCATCTACAAGATTTCTATGCCCGCGTAAAGTTTGCCCGCAACGAGGTCGAACTCAAGCGGTTGTCGTTTAAGGTTCAAGGCAGTGACGTCGCCATAGAGGCCACGGTCAGAAATTGGATGGCGAAGCCGATTATCACCGGCAAGATCGAGTCCAACCAATTAGATCTGAGTCTAGTGATTCCCAAGGGGGAACGAACTCCGATTCGGGAGGTCCTCGAAACGTTGGCGGCAACCAGCCACATCACCATGGCTGTGGGCGTCGCACGTGGCCGATACAAGCATCTGAAAATCAGCTCACTTGCCGCCCGAATCAACCTTCAGGACGGAGTGCTTGATATCGATCGACTTTCGGGTGAGTCCACCCATGGGCAAGTGGCCGGACGGCTCGTCGTGCAACTTCCTCCCAAAGCACCTGCTGATTTTGACCTGTCAATCAGGGCTACCGGAGTAGATTGTGAAGACCTGCTGCGGCTGACTAAAACTCAAGTCCAGGGCGCATCGGGAGAAATACGTTTCAGTGGTGTGCTTCGCGGGCATGGGCGCAACCCGCATGGGGTCTATCCTTCATTGAACGGCAAAGTCGAGGTGTTGTTGGAAAATGGGCGCATTCTGAAAACAAATGAGCGAGCAGTATGGAAGATCATTAGTTTATTGAACCTGCCGGCTGTGTTGCAGGGGAAGGTTGACCTTGAGAAGGAGGGGCTTCCATACAACAGAATTTCTTCCACCGTTGCCATTCAAGATGGAATGTTTCAGACAGAAAATCTGATTATCGACAGTCCCATTCTGAAAATTACAGCTGCTGGGAATTACGACTTGCCAACAGACCAGCTGGATCTGGCCGTTGCCGTGAGTCCGTTCGGGTCATACTCCCAATTCCTTAAGACGATTCCGCTCTTTGGGCGAATCGTGGCGGGGGATCGCAAGGGCATCGCTACGGCGATGTTCACTGCGAAGGGAGCGCTGGACGATCCCGAGGTCACCTATTTGCCGGTCAAGTCCTTTGCGTCCGGCCTGTCGGGGTTGGCCCAACTCGCCGTCGATGTCCTCACGAACACTCTGACGCTGCCGATAGATTTGATGACGCCGGATGAAGAATCCGGAGTGCGACCGAGAGATATGACTCCATCGCCGGCTCCCGCCGTGCCATGACGAACGTGAATTCTTGACCGACCCGCGTCCCCATGCTAGCATCACAAATTTTGAGGCTTTGTCATCCCACGGGTTTCCATTCAACTCTGTTGTCCCACTAACATACATATGAAACGCGCTACCGTCTCCCAACCAGAATTGGCCACACTGTTCATCGCCGCCAGCGAGCAGGACTCGAATCTATACTATGCTACGCGCTTCATGGCGCCAGACCCGTTCATCTATCTGGAAATCAAAGGTGAGCGGTTGATGGTCATGAGCGATCTGGAAATGGATCGTGCCAGGACTCAAGCCTCAGTGGATCGAGTCTTGTCCTACTCGGAAATCGAACAGAAGGCGAAGAAACAGGGAATCAAAGACCCGACCGCAGTTGATATCGTCCATGTGGTGTTAAAAGAGTCCAAGATCCGCCGTCTTTCGGTGCCGGCGAATTTCCCGGTGATCCATGCCGCGCGATTACAAGAGCGAGGATACAGTCTCAAACCAAAGCGAGACCCGTTTTATGAACAGCGTGTGCTGAAGACGGCGGAAGAAGTACGTCATATCGAAGACGCGCAGCGGGCCACAGAAGAAGCCGTGGCCGCAGCCCACATGCTATTACGCCGAGCTGAGATCAAGGATGAGCAACTCTGGCTCGATGGCGAGGTGGTGACCTCGGAACGGATCAAAAAGTTTGTCAACGTGAAGCTCATGGAGCGGGACTGTATTGCCCAGCATACGATTGTGGCAGGGGGAGAGCAGGCCTGTGATCCACACAATGAAGGAAGCGGACCGTTGCCGGCTCATCGCAGCATTATTTTTGACGTCTTCCCTCGGTCGGCTATGAGTCGCTATTTTGCCGACATGTCAAGGACGGTGATCCGCGGGAAGGTGAGTGCGGAACTCAAACGGTTGTATAGCGCTGTGAAGGATGCCCAGGAAGACGCCATCGACAAGATCAAAGACGGCGTCGACGGTATGAAGATCCATCAGGGCATCTGCGCGCGTTTTGAAAAGGCCGGATACAAGACCGGTTTGGTGAATGGACGTATGCAAGGGTACTTTCATGGAACTGGACATGGTGTGGGCCTCGATATTCACGAAGCGCCACGGATCAGTCGAACTGGGTCACTCCTCCAAGAGGGCCACGTTGTCACGGTTGAACCAGGGCTGTATTATCCAGGATTGGGGGCAGTCCGAATCGAGGACATGGTGCTCGTCACCAAGGACGGCTGCCGGAACCTCACCAATTTCCCAAAAATCTTCGAGCTCGGATAGCTCACTTCAGGACTCGCACTCTCCCTACGATGGGTTCAAATTTGCGTATCACTTCGAGTGACACTCGATGTCCCACTCATTCTGCTTTCTAGACGACATTGCCACGGCTGACTTGGCGTTTGATGCGTCCGGTGATTCTCTCCAAGAACTCTTTCACGGGGCTACGTGTGCAGTCATCGACGCGATGGCCGATCCTTCGACAGTCGGGTCTGCCTGGCGGAAATCAGTGGAACGAACAGAAGAGGATCCTGCCGAACTGTTGTTCGATTGGCTCTCGGATCTGGTGTACTGGAAAGATGCGGATGGAGTCGTATTCAGTACATTCACACTCACGATCACATGCGGAGACAACGGCTCTTGGCATCTGAAGGGGGAGCTGTGTGGGGAGTCGGTCAATGGATTGGTGCAGGTGTTACGGAACGATGTGAAGGGGATTACAAAGCATCTGTATCATGTTAGGCAAAAGGGGATGTGTTGGCATGCGCGGGTAGTGGTGGACGTATGAAGCTTCACACAGAGATGAAAGTCAATCGGATTACTGATGAGGTGTGGGAAATTCCTATCAGTGAGAAGGCTGGCATGTTGGTTCCAGCACGGATCTATGCGACACCGACTATTCTGCAATCGATGGACGCCGGCGTGTTCGAGCAGGTGACGAACGTCGCCTGCCTCCCCGGTATTAGACGTTATGCTCTGTGCATGCCAGATGGACATTGGGGGTATGGCTTCCCCATTGGAGGTGTTGCTGCCTTCGATGTCCGTAACGGGATCATCTCGCCTGGTGGTGTTGGGTATGACGTGAATTGCGGCATGCGGCTAATGAGGACCAATCTCACGCAGAAGGACGTGCAGCCATTGCTCGAACGATTGATGACGGAACTATTCCGGAGAGTGCCTGCCGGGGTCGGTGCGAGCGGGTCCGTACAGCTGGACCGCTCGTCGTTCGAGGATGTCATGGTCCGCGGGGCCCGATGGTGTATTGAGAATGGCTATGGCTGGCCTCAAGATCTTGAAGCGATGGAGGAGAGAGGCTGTATCGGCGGGGCCGATCCATCCAAAGTCAGCGACCGGGCGATCAGTCGAGGGATCAATCAACTAGGGACCTTGGGATCAGGGAACCACTATCTTGAAGTGCAGGTGGTATCAACCGATCGAATCTTTGATCAAGAAACAGCCTCAGCCTGGGGCATCACCGGTCATGACCAGATTGTTGTGATGGTCCACTGCGGATCTCGCGGGTTCGGTCATCAGGTCGCAAGCGATTATCTCAAAGTATTTGAGAAGGCGATGCGACGATATGGAATTTCCGTGAAAGACCAGCAGCTAGCCTGCGCCCCGTTCGCATCAGTCGAAGGGCAGGACTATTTTTCGGCTATGAACTGTGCGGCCAACACCGCTTTTGCCAATCGCCAGGTCATCACCCATCAGATCCGAGAAGCGTTTACCGCTGTATTCGGCCGATCGGCAGAGGAGCTGGGTATGGAGCTGGTCTATGACGTGGCGCACAATATTGCCAAAGTCGAGCGATATCCGGAGGGCGAGTTGGTCGTGCATCGAAAAGGATCGACAAGAGCGTTAGGGCCGGGGAGTCCTGAGCTCCCGCCACGATATCGGACGACTGGTCAACCGGTCATTTGCGGCGGCTCCATGGAAACCGGGTCCTATTTGTTGGCGGGAACGGCAGGAGCAGTACGTGACACCTTTGCATCAACGATGCACGGGTCTGGTCGCACGATGTCACGGGCGCAGGCGAAGAAGGCCATCCGAGGGGAGCAGGTGCAGAAACAGATGAAACAGCGAGGGATCCTCGTGAAGGCCGTCTCCATGTCGGGCCTGGCCGAGGAGGCCGGGTTTGCGTACAAAGACATATCCGAGGTGGTCGAGACCGTCGATCGTGCAGGAATCACCAAGAAAGTGGCGGAACTTCGGCCGATTGGGAATATCAAAGGATAATCCGATCCTTCCGTTCAGATTCGGATCACCAGCCATATTTCATGAAGCACGTCGCACTCCTTCCTCATCAGAAAGAGTCCTTCAATGGCGCACAGATAATAGTGTGAGAGCGCTCAGTCACTAGCCTTCCTAGCGGGAATATGAGCTCTCCTTCTCTATCCGCTCAAGGGCACTGCTGGTTTTCAACCAATTCTTTACCAACCAGCAATTGCTGCTATCGTCGCTTTAGATGCACCCAGAACGATAGGTATTCGCTGCTTGTCCTTTTAGCCAGAGGTGAGCATGGCCATGAAAATTAGGCACATGCGTCGAGCAGTGCGATGGTCGGTGCAATGACTTTGGTTGAGTGATTGAAAGGATTCAAAGCGATGGCTTGCTCGGGAGATGTGTCATTAGTCTCAGTTGCGTTCACTGAGGCGGAATATCACTGCGTTCGGCGAGCAAGAGAGGGGTTGTCGGTGAAGAGGGCTACGCAGGTCGCTTGTGGTTGTAATCCTGACCAGCCTAGCCGTTTGTTCGTTGGACTGTACTGGATTTCTGCAAACCGTAAGGAAGAACTATCCTGACATGAAAGATGAACACGAGAAAACTTCCGCATTGATTTTGGTTGTCGATGACGAAGAGTTCTTCAGAGTATTCGTCCGTGAGGCGTTGGAACACGTAGGGTTCGAGGTGTGCGAAGCATCGAACGGTATACAGGCGCTCGAACAGTTTGCCTCTCGGCATCCGGACCTCATTGTGATGGACGTCGTGATGCCGGTCATGCATGGATTTTCTGCTTGCGCGAAATTTCGTGAGTCGGCAGAGGGGAGCCGTGTGCCGATTTTGATCATGACCGGCTTGGACGACGCCGATTCTATTGCCCGTGCGTATGAGCACGGGGCGACTGATTTCATCGCCAAACCGATGAATGCGGCTATCCTTGGACATCGGGTGCGGTACATGTTGCGTGGAAGCATCACGATCAACGCACTGCTGCGCAGCGAAGCTCGGCTTGGCCTGGCGCAACGGATCGCCAAGATCGGTAACTGGGAATGGCATCCCCCTACGGATCGCTTTACGGCGTCGCCGGAACTCTGTCGGTTAATGGGCATTCGGCTCCAAGAGTTCGGAGGGACGAAGGGAGCCTTTCTCAAGATGGTCCATGAAGAGGATCGCGATCGTGTCGACCACGCACTGAGGTCGATTCTTGGGGAGCGGAAGCCGTGCGATATCGATCATCGGATCATCCTGCCGAACGGGGGTGAGTTTGCCGTGAATATACAGGCCGAGGCGGTATTCGATGATCGGCTGAAGTCGTTAACGATTGTAGGAACAGCAAAGGATATCAGCGAACGAAAGCGCTCAGAACGGGAAATCCACCGGCTGGCCTATTATGACAGCCTGACCGGGCTGCCGAACCGCGTCTTATTCAAAGATCGTGTCACGCAAGCGCTGGCCCATGCACGTCGTTACCAAACGACTCTGGCGGTCTTGTTCCTCGACTTAGACCGATTCAAAGTCATCAACGACACGTTAGGCCATAACGTCGGCGATCTACTCTTAAAGCAGGTAGCGGACCGTTTGGCGGATTCTGTTCGGCATAGCGATTCAATTGGCCGGTCGGTGGAGCAGGGCGAAACGCACGAACTCGCCCGCTTAGGTGGAGATGAGTTTACCGTGTTGCTGACCAACATACGTGATGCTCAGGATGCCGGGATGGTCGCGCGTCGCATATTGGAAGCGTTGTCTAAGTCGTTCTTGATCGATGGGCATGAGATTTCCGTAACGGCCAGTGTAGGGATCGCGATCTTTCCAACTGATGGAGATTCGGTGGATCTTCTGCTGAAGAGCTCAGACGTCGCGATGTATCACGCCAAAGACGAGGGTCGGAACAACTTTCAGTTCTATTCGAGAACGATGAATGCTTTGGCGGCAGAGCGACTTGAGATAGAAAACGATTTGCGGAAGGCGTTGGAACGCCACGAGTTCATCGTGTATTACCAGCCACAAGTAGAAATTCGGACCAAGCGGATTGTTGGTGCAGAAGCCTTGGTTCGATGGCTTCATCCTCATCGGGGAATGTTGTTGCCTGCCGAGTTTCTTCCTGTGGCGATTGAGACCGGAATGATTCAGAAATTGGACCAAGAAGTGTTGTTCGTGGCGTGCCGGCAAAACAAAGCATGGCAAGATGCGGGGTGCACTCCCATTCGGGTATCGGTCAACGTATCCAATTCATTCTTTCACGGGGCCTTGTTGACGAGCACGATCGCGAGGGCATTACAGGAAACCCAGATTGATCCGGAATGTCTTGAGTTGGAATTAACAGAATCCATCACCATGCGACATGTAGAGACGTCCATCACCATGTTGCAGGAACTCAGGGCTCTGGGCGTCAGGCTGTCGATCGATGATTTTGGGACCGGCTATTCCTCATTGAGCCATTTGCAGCGGTTTCCCCTCAATAGCCTCAAAATTGACCAGTCGTTTGTCCTGGGTATGACATGCAACGCGGTCAATGCCTCAATTGCTCGCGCCATCATCTCTCTTGCTCACAGTATGAATCTTTCCGTGTTGGCAGAGGGCGTGGAAACAGAGGAACAGTTGGAGCTACTTCGTCAACAAGAGTGCGATCAAGTCCAGGGGTATCTATTTGGTCGGCCTATGCCTGAAGAAGAATTTGTGGAGCTCCTCGCTCGGACCAGCTCTCCGCCACGCAACTGACGGGCAGCATAGGGTTTTGGAGCCGCAGTGGTGGAATTGGTATTGATCGGCATAACAAAGAACACGTAATCCATAGCATCGTGGAAGTCAATCGACGGAACAACGGAAGGATGCGCGGTTTCCCGTTCAATTTTCCCACCTTGAGTTCTAACCCGAGCAGATTGCCGGGCGGCTCCGACGCGCGTATCCTGACGACATGAGCAAGCACCTCTCGGCCGAGACCATCTATGTAGGCCTGTATGTGCTGCCACGCGGAGCGCTGCGGAGCGAGCTGTTGGCGGCGTTGCGTCAGGCACGCAAGGCCCGCCGGCCTCGGGCACGAGGCGCAGACCGCCGCGGCCAGATTCCCAACATGACGCCCATCGCCGAGCGTCCCGCCGACGTGAGCACTCGCACCGTGCCGGGTCACTGGGAAGGGCGACCTCATCAAGGGAGCGCGCAATAGATCGGCTGTCGGGACCTTGGTGGAGCGGACGACCCGCCGGGTCATCCTGGCCCGGATGGAGGGGACGGATGCGACGAGTGCCCGCCAGGGCTTGACGAAGAAACTCCGGCACGTGCCTGCCGCACTGCGGAAAACCCTGACGTATGATCGGGGCAAAGAGATGGCCGAGCATGAGCAGTTGCTCAGCGGCTCGCGATCCAGATCTTCTTTGCCGAGCCGTACAGCCCCTGGCAACGTGGCACCAACGAAAACACCAATGGCCTGCTGCGCCAGTACCTGCCCAAAGGGACGGACTTGTCCGGTTATACCCAGCGTGCGTTGAATGCCATCGCCCATCGGCTGAACACGCGCCCACGAAAATGTCTCGACGTTGCCACGCCCTTGGAAGCTTACGCGCAGTGGCGCCTTCATTCACCCGTTGCACTTGGAACTTGAAACCGCCAGGATTTTCAATCGTAACGTCAATATTGGTTCTGAGCGATCTTGCAAGTGACAACGGACTGGCCGCATCGCTAGACTGCTGAAATTCGCGGTTGTGTTTTGTAGTGTCGGCTCGCAAGGCTAATAAGATTAGGTTCTCACTCGGGGCATCGACTCAGTAAAGGGGGTCAAGCTACGATGTGGAGCGAGCGACGGAATCGTCTACTAAGGGAGTCGATTGAGGCTAAGATGCGAGCGACTACTATGCGGCTTTGGCCGCGCGGCGTTTCGCGACTTGCCCAAGAATATCAAGAGCGGCGATGCGATAGGTCTCCGCATAGGTGGGGAAGTTGAAGACGTTGTCGATAAAGGATTCGACCGTTGCCGAGCTCTGGAGAGCCAATTGTCCCAGGTGGACCAGTTCTGTGGCTGAATCGCCGACGATTTGTACGCCGAGCAGTCGGTCTCCGTCCGGATCGGCGACCATCTTGAGCAGGCCATGGCTTGCTCCTGATATCTGGGCACGCGCAACTTCCTCAAACTTCGCCCGTCCAATCAACGGATCCTTATACCGTTCTCTGGCGCTCTTCTCATCCAAGCCGATGCTGGCCATTTCAGGAATCGTATAGATTCCTAGCGGGATGGTTGACGCGGCATCACCGACCGGGAGGTTCAGCGCATGACGGACCGCTCGTCGGCCCTGTTCCATGGCCTTGGACGCCAGTGCCGGGCCGCTGACCATATCACCCACGGCGTAGATGTGCTCGATATTCGTCTGACAATACTGATTGACCGGGATGAGCCCCTTGTCCGATACCGTGACGCCGGCTGCCTCGAGACCTAGGTCTTCGATATTGGCTTGTCGCCCAAGGGCGACCAACATCTTTTCACTCTTCACGACAGTTCCGTCGTGCAATGTTGTGAGGACATGCGCCACTTGGTCCCACCGAACTTGTGTGATCTGACACTCGCCTCGATAGTGGCTGCCGCACTGTTCGAGTCCTTGCACAAACTGATCAACGAGCTCTCGATCCATGAATTGTAACGGATAGGGTGCACGGTCGATCAGTGTGACCTCAACCCCAAGCAAAGCAAATATGGAGGCATATTCGCAGCCGATGACCCCACCACCGATGACCGTCAGCGATTGCGGCAGGTACATCATGGAGAGGAGTGAGTCGCTGTCGAGGATATGTTCATGGTCGACAGGAATCTCCTGCGGACTTCTGGGACGTGACCCCGTGCCCACAACGATAGTGCCGGCAGTCAGCTGTTGCTGTGCACCATCGACGGTCTGCATCTCGATGGTGTGATCATTCAGAAAGTGCGCACGTCCATGGAGCAGGGAGATACCATTGCGTCGAAGTTGCTGGCTCATGAAAGAATCGTGGGCCTGAACGACTTGTTCAAGGCGGCTCAAGAGCGTGGCAATGTGCATGTCCGGCTTGAGACTGAATTGGAATACCTCACCGGCCCGCTTGAGTCGATCGAGTTGGAGGGCGCTTTCTCGCAATGTTTTGCTTGGAATGGTTCCACGATAGACGCAGCTGCCTCCAATCCCGCGTTCTCGTTCAATGAGGGCAACCCGTTTACCGGCCTTGGCGCCCTGGACTGCCGCTTTCTGTCCAGCGGGACCTGCTCCGATCACAATGATGTCATACGTGCTTGGTGTACTCATAGGTTCATGGCATTCACAATGGTTAACACCTGATCTTTTGTCAGCAGGAGTGTATCGATGTCTTGAGGGTACAGGTTTAATTCAGCAAAGACGGAATGATCGCGAAGGGTGTCCTCCGGCATTTCGTCAGGTGTCAGAAGATGACTGGCTAATCGATTGGCCACACAGGTCAGCAGGCACTCCTGACGGAATTCTGTCGCATGGTCGTAGTCTCCGTAGTACTGAATGGCCACTGCGACTTGTTTGGGGAGGCCCCACTTGTCGGCGATCATGGACCCCACTTCGGTGTGATAGCCGGCCATCCAGCCAGACAGGACGGGTTTCTCAAGAGCGATGCGCTGTTGACTTGCAAGGGTCGTCGCAGTTCGCAAGACGACGGGCTTTCCGATGGCGTGCAAGAGACCGCAGAGGTAGGCACTTTCGACGTTGACTCGCCTCATGCGCGCAACTTCCTTGGCGAAGGCTCCGCTTGCCAAGGAGTGGCGCCACAGTTGTTTTACATCGTCTTCATATCCTGGTACTTTGAAGGCGCCGGTTTTTAGGGATGCGGTAAAGGCGATTTCGGACAGCAAGGTAATGCCTAGCATGGCCACAGCATGCTGGAGCGAGACGACCGGACTGCGGGGCATATAGGCCGGCGAGTTGGCAATCCGGAGAACGTGTGCGGCGAGCGCTTGGTCTTGATGAATCAATGCTGAGAGCTTGGCCGCATCGGCATTTGGATCTGACGCGAGTGCCATCACTTTGCTGGCAGCTTGCGGGAGCAAGGGAAGTTCGACGTCGCCGGTTTTAATTTTCTGAACTAAGGCCTGTTCGAGCTGCTCAAGTTGACTCGCGGCCGGCTGGATGTCAGAAGGCATAGAGGGGCTCCTCAATGAGGACTATCTATCGATGACCGTCCTTTGTCGGTTGCTTCCCGAGGAAAGTTGAGCGGTGGTGACTTGGAAATGGTCGCCGACCATACAATTATCTGTTTTGAGAGGGAATGATGTATCAATATCCATTCATGATGGGGGTGTTGTGGGTGGCAATCGCCGGATTAAGCGTCCCGCAGGGCGTCGCCGCTGAGTCAAAGGCTGGGACCGAGAAGATCGTCAAAGAGGCCCGCGAGACGATCGAGGCGACCAAGGAGTATACCGTTCAGCAAAAGGAGGCGATTGAGAGGAAAGCGCATGACGAGTTGGTGGCGCTTCAACGGCAAATCGTCGAACTGCGTGGGAAGGTGACAAAAACGTCTGAAACGACACGAGCAGAGCTACAGAAGTCACTGCATGAGCTCGAGAAGAAGAAAGATGGTGCCAAAGAGCGATTAGACGAATTGAAGGGTGCCACGGATGCCAAATGGCATGACGTGCAGGAGGGGATGACGACGGCTCTGAACGAACTCACGCAGTCATATCAGAAACTGCTGTCTCATCTCCCATAAATAGCGTTGACGTATTCACTCATGGAGTCTTGAGAATGAAGGTGGTTACACTCGCCGATTATCAACAGTTCAGCAGTGACAAGATGAAGAAGAATAACCTGTTTCAAACGGAGCGGTTTTTCTGTGACATCTATTGCTTAGAGCCTGGCCAGGAGCAAAAGGGGCATGTCCATGGCCATCAGGATAAGGTGTATCTTGTGCTTGAGGGGCAAGGGACGTTTCAGGTCGGCACCGAGCAGCGAGTACTCGAAGTAGGGCAGGGCACGATGGCTTCAGCTGGGCAAGAGCATGGTGTGAAGAATCATACAAGCGGGCGGCTTAGCGTGCTGGTCTTTGTCGCACCGAATCCATCTTGATAGATTCAGGGGATTGCTGTTTGCTCTGAAAGATGAAGAGGAGAAGCGGTCTCCCGCGTTCTCCCCCTTCGTCTGTCGGATCAGAATCGGATGATTATGGCTTCTAGTCCGTATGGTCGGACGGATTTCCGTCGTGTGAATACATGTGCTGATAGGCGATGACTTGCCAAATTTGCTGCTCTGACAACAGTCTCTTCCAGGCCTTCATCTTTGTCTTGGGAACCCCTTCCGATACACGTCAGAACCAAATAGCTGTTCGAGCACGAGCAGGTGGCCCAGCGGCTCACGATCCGATCTTCTTTGCCGATCCGTACAGCCCCTGGCAACGCGGCATCAACGAGCATACGAATGGCCGACTGCGCCAGTATTCACCCGTTGCACGTGGAACTTGAAACCGCCCGGTAATTCTCGCCGTTGACTCTCCTCGACATGTGTTAGGGCTATAGTGTCCCTCCGTAACTTCTCCACTTCAGTCTTTTGCTGATCCAATTCCTTGGCATAGTCGGCAAGAAAGAAATCAGTCGTCCTTTTGAGTGCGATCAAGTACGCATCAAGCCGAGCGCCAACCTGTCTGCTATGGATATGGGTACTCTGGCTGATCGGTTTCTGAGTGATTGGGCTGCCTGCTGGCGGTCATGCCATCACAGGCTGGTCACGATGAAGGCAGCTCCGACTCCCAGGGCAAACAACAGTACGAACGATAACAGTCCCACGATATACGTCATCGCGCCCTCCAGGTTGAAGCCTCATGTGGACCAACTGTTACGTAAGGAGATGTGGCATCATCCGTACCAATAGACATCAACTAAATATTCAAATGAAATCAGTTTGTTAGCTCGACACACGGAGCGCGAGTGTTTTCACCAGTGAAGGCTGCAGAGAACGAGGGGATCGTCTAATTAACCATAAGACTGAGGCAACATTCAGAATATCAACCAGTTATATATATGGAACCGTAGCGTAGGGTTTGGCGAACAGCGGTGCTCTTTCCTTGCACAGCGAGATTCCTGCAATGGAGCTGAAGCTCACTAGCAATCAGAGGCGATCAGGAAACGTCAGTTCGGCAATCGCAGATTTATCCAGGTCACCTTTGCCCAATTCAATCAATCGTTGATATTGGCTCACGGTTGCCTGTGCGAGTGGTAGGGAGAGGCCGGCTCCTTTGGCCAAGTCGAGCGCGATGGCCGAGTCTTTCGCGGCGTGGGCTGCTGAAAAGTAACAGTCGTGCGCACGGAGCTGCATATCTTCTCCATCTGTTTCCAGTACTCGCGAGGCAGCTCCGGTCTGACTGAATACCTCACGCAGGAGAGTCAGATCGATTCCCAGTGCCTTCCCCAGGCCTAACCCTTCTGCCAAGGCTGCGGTATTGCTGTTCATCACCATGTTGACGAGCGCTTTAACTGTTGCCGCTTCTCCAGCTGGGCCGATATATCGTACTATCGTACCGAGGCTGTTCAGCACCGGGCGAGCCCGGTTGAACACGTTCTGCTTGCCCCCACACATGATATACAAGGTGCCCTGCCGAGCCTGGGTGATGCTGCTTGCTATACAGGCTTCAAGGACTGCGCCACCCCGCCGTTCAACGGCCTGTTCGATGTCGATGTGAAGTGCCGGCGTAAGAGTCGCACAGTTGATGAAGAGTCGATCTTTCGCGTGAGCCATCAGACTGGTCGAGTCCACTTCCGAATAAATGTCCCGCATCGCCGCGTCGTCCGATACGACGGTGATGACGATATCGGATAGTTCCGCGACCCGCGCTGGTGACGCGGCTGCTTCCGAATCCAGTTCAAGTGCCAGCGACTGCGATGCGGTGGCATGATGATCCTGAACTGCCGCGATGCGGTATCCGTGATCCTTCAGGCGTCTGGCCATATTGGCCCCCATCCGACCGACACCGACGAATCCGATGCGAGCTTTTGTGTCAGCCATGACAGGGCATCCTTTCTGGAGGCCTAGGATCAAAGATGGGATCGCTAGCCCACATTATTCATGACGATTCATGACGAAACCGCCCAGACGCCAGGCGAGACGGGCACGCGGAGCCCTGAGGGGCCAAGGCATACTTGAAACAGTATGTCGAGGTCACGAAGGGCGAGCCTGCCCGCTTGGCCGCGCGAAGCTTGCGGCCAAGCTAGTCGCAGCGGCGTATCGGCGGTTGCAGTTGAAACGTTCATGAGTAATGTGGGCTAAAGTTGACGGTCTTCCGTCGGTTCAGAACGAACTTTGGTCCATCGGAGGTTGCTCTTCCCATCGGCCGTGGTAAATCCTCGGTCATGGAAGGCAATGACGCTGACACGTTGATGCTGCTTTTGAACAGGTTGGAGTTGAGGGATGCCATCTTTGGTGTACACGGTCCCGCGGAGCGTATTGACAATCAGCAGATCAGTCGCGGCGGAGGGTTTGATGAGCCACACGAAGGCGGCGGAACCTCCGGCATAGGTGCCGGATCCCTCCCATTGGCCGACGAGATCAGAATCAACAGTCTTGAGTTGAAAGACCGGTACGCTCGTGGCGTCGCGTCGGAGTTTCCAGAGCTCGGCTGGGATGCGCGTGGGGTTTTGATCGATTGAGAGTCTTGTCCAGTTGGCCTGAACACTGCCGGTACTCGCAAACGATTTGGACGTCGCCTTGCGGTAGGTCCCTTTCCATCCAAGGCCCTTGAACGTGTTGGCGCGCTCGAGTGACCACAGACCTGCTTCAGCGTTCAAAATTCCGTCAAACTGCATCATGGATGAGAGTGACCACGTGAGATTGGGTTGAATGATGAGGAGCATGTCGTGCTGGGTCGTCCCCTGTGTGAGATGCGTATGCCAGGTTCCCACCAGGCTCGTCGGATCAAATGACGTCGCTTTCTTTGGTCCAACTTGGGCACCTGACGGGGCAGGACGTGTTTGTGTGAGCGTGACGGGGGCCGGTGGAGCGACGGTCTCGGTGTGGGTTCCACGGCCAGACATGGAGGGTGGGGCGGAGGGAGGGAGCGTGGCCGTCAAGGATGCGCCATATCGGGTTGCGGCGGTCCTGCTCAATTGGGTGACCAATTCACCAAGTTGTTTCTGTTGGGTCGAAGAGACGATCACGGTCACAAACGCGTCTCGATGCATGAAGGTCAGTCGGGACAGGGTCGGAGAGGAGTCAATTCGCACCGCTCCATCGCCCAGGCCTGGAATAAGATGGCTGTCACGGCGCAGACGCTCTTTATTGAACCATGCCCGCCGGTCCGTACCAGGTGCGTTGTCCAGCTGGACCGTGACGGCATTTCCCGCATTCTGGTGGGCTTTGAAGATACAGGTTGTTGGATCAGCTAGAGTCCCCTCCCGAACCGGTTCTCCAAGCACCCGTTCCACGTCTGCAACGGTTATCAGGGAACAGGGGGATGTTTTTGAGCTGAACAGGCTGGATGACTCACTGCATGAAAAAAGCAGCGGAGCCAGCCCAAGAAATGTGTACGGTAGTATGCGGGAGAACATCGCGACGTTGCCTTGATGATTCGTGGTTGGGGATTGTACCGTGAATGAGCGGCGGAGTGCCAGTGGGGCTCAAGCTGCGGCACGGTGTGCGCTGTGGTGGGCAGGAACCCCTTTGATCGAGCGGGAAATGGTAACGAGTTGTACCGATCAGCCGGCTACGAATCGCAAGGCCACGCCGTTGATGCAGTACCGAAGGCCGGTGGGTCTCGGCCCATCCTTAAACACATGGCCCTGGTGGCCCTCACATCGCGCGCAATGAACTTCCGTTCTGGACATGAAGAATTGGGAATCGGTTCGCGTCTCGATCACGCGTGGATCGATCGGCTGCCAGAAGCTGGGCCAACCGGTACGGCTGTCAAACTTGTGCTCGGATGAGAAGAGCGGCAAATCACAGCCGGCGCAGTAATAGATCCCTGACGCATGGTTGTCATGCAGTGCGTTGACGAATGCTCTCTCTGTATCTTCATGCCGCAAGACACGATAGGCGGCGGGGGACAGTTGTTTCTTCCATTCCTCATCACTCTTCGTGATCTTCACGATTGGATCGATCTGAACTGTAGGTGGCATCGGGGCTCCCTTCATTGGTTACGTGTGTCAGTCGAACGGCACGCTGAAGTCTTACAGGGTTCCTCATGAGCACGGCAATCCCCTCTGTATGGTGTAATAAATGGTACGGTTCGGGAATTCAGAATGCAAGGGTTCAAGGGGAGGTCTGGTATCGTTCCTCGGCGTTCAAACCGGTGAAGGCCAGGAATCGGCCATCCAGCGTGATCCCGTCCCTACGGAACGGTCATCACCGCCTGGAAAGGATGCCGGTCTTCTCAGGTCAATCAGGGGCAGAAATCTTCCGAAGAAGTTTCCATATTGTCCAGAGAGATGGGTTCGGCTCAGTCAGTTCAGGTTCTGCAAGGTTGATGTGAACGTCATGCAGGGGAGTGTTCAGATTCTCTACTTGGGTCACGGGGTACCAATATTCGTACGGCTGCTCCCAGCGATCACGGCAGACTAATCTCAAATAGCACCGGCTGAGTGGTTTCACGCGGATCGGCGTGGCCGGTCCCAGCACGATGGGAATCGAGTGTTTGTGATACCGAGGCCCATGTGAATACAGGGCTTTGACGGAAAAACTGCCCTCCCATCCGCTGAGCTGAAGCAGGCAATCATACGCGACTCCTTGCCCAACGTTCTCCAAATCAGGCGTCAGTGTGATGACATCTCCGGCGTGGAACGTCGAGAGGTTGGTGATGCGCAGAGCGGGCTGCTCAGCCCGGAAGTCGTTCCTCAGTCGATCAACGAATCCACGCCAAAAGTATATCCCTGCTCCTGCGCAGACGATGAAAGTCAGAAGGCCGATGAGTAACGACCAGTCCATGGTGTGCGTGTCCGGTTGAGTCAGTGCGTGGTCAGAAAAATGGAAAACCTACGTGGCGGAGAGGCGAGTGTCAACTGGACAGTCTACGTGCATCACGACCGTTACATGGGCGAACGGCGTTTCGCTCGGATAAGGTCTGAAACGGGAAAGCCGAGTTGCTGAGCTTTCCCGACCACGCGTTGGTAGGTCACGTCGTCAAGATGTGGGCTGCGGGATAGTATCCAGAGATAGCGGCGGTTCTGCGTGCCGACAAGAGCCGTCTGATAATCCGGATCGAGATCGAGGATCCAATAGTTACCGTCTCTGGAGGGGCCGACAAGCCGCGCGAAGAAATTGTCAAATGTGACTGCCAGTTTTGCATTTGTTTGTGTATCCACTATCGTCGCGATGCCGTCGGCTTGATCGAGCCCGCCGGTATCGGTCACGCATTCGTTGTGCACGCCGATCGTACTATCAGGACGAATCGTATAGATGGCCTTTGAGTCGATGCAGTGGCGCTGAAACCACATGGGGAGCCGCGCAATCTCATACCACGTCCCGGCGTAACGGGCGAGGTCCACCGACGCCACAGTTTGCAGGGGCGGTCTCGACTCTATTCCTGCACAGCTTGCCAGGATCAGTGCGCACATGCTCATGAGCATCGAGAGACTTGTCTTCACGGCTGACTCTTTTCGAGTGACCAAGTCGTGACCTCTCTGAGCCTGATGCTCGAGCTCCCATCCACTGTATCGCATACATGGAAGTAGGAGAGAGTCCATGAAAGACGAGGGAAAACGGTCGGCCCTCATACCCCCGTCACCTGGCCAGGATACTCGACGAGATGGTCGTTCAAGAAATTCGCGAGGGATAATGGCGGAGGGGGCGAGATTTGAACTCGCGGATGGGTTACCCCATCTCCGGTTTTCAAGACCGGCACGTTCGGCCGCTCCGTCACCCCTCCAAACCGACCTGTTGAGTTCTATATGATGACCACGCTCGCTCGACCCCGGAGCATCCTGTTCTTTTCAAGCGGTGACGAGATCGCGCAGTATACGGCGTTCCGGTGGGCTTGGTAAACACCCATTCGCGTTTCTTCGAGAACCTTCAGCACGTTGGCATCAGCGCTTGAGATGTGGAACCAGACCGGAACACGTGTCCTGCTCCCTGTGCAAGTGAGACCTTCTCCAACAAAGTCTCACTACTCACGAGCCGCAGCATCCGTTCTATTCGGAATAGAGAACGAGTAGAAGACCAAAGAGAACGACGCCTCCTCCCCACCCAACCTCAAACCACTTCCTCACCTGAGGCGATGCACCAGGTAGCCAGGAGGCCAGGCCCTTGGACAGACCCGCAATGACCCCCACGGTTCCCAACACTGCATGATGAAGGTCGATCCTGGCTGCGCCGGGATGGTTCGCATGGGAATGGACGAAGAGTAGGAGGCTTCCGGCCAGGGCTAAGAATACCAATGGAGCTGCCCAGGCTGGATGTCGCACACGGCCGGTTCGTCGGAGTGCCTCGCACACGGCTATGGCGATGGCAAGAACTGCACAGAACTTGTGCTCGATCATTTCCCGATCCTGGCCGAAAAATGTGTCGGCAAAGCTGAGGGAGCCGATCGGCCAGGCGTCATGGTCACTCCAGATCATATTGTAGACTCCGACTACACCGAGGATAGTCGGCAGGGCAAGGCGGGTCCACAATGGCAAGGGATACTGTAGGGCGTAGCCTAACTCTGCAAACCCAAACAGCATGTCGCAGAGACCAGTGAAATGATGGCTAAACTCCGAATAGGCAATGCCTTCCGGTGATCCTTCCCAGCGTCCACTGGCATGACCGTGATGATCAGTGGTGCCACCAGTTTCAGCGGAGACATCCTGATGACCTGATGGTGCTTGCGCCTGCGCACCTGAAATGCTGGTACAGGAGACAATAAAGACGAGAAGGCTAGATAGTAGGTAGGACCAGCGCATTGTACTCAATGAGGAACTCCACCGAGAGGCGTCCGCCTCTAGTCGAGCGCACCATAGCACGCATCCTTTTTCCAGGCTATCCAAAATGCAGCAGAAGCTGATCGAGAGAACGCTACGGGGGCGGATGCCATTGCTGCTTCTCAAACGTGATGCAGTTGATTTGCGTACATCAGCAATCGTCGTAGCGTGCTACAGGACTGAGTTCTGGTTCGGACAAGTCTTTGAAACTATATTCGATGATAGTAGGGAACTATATGGTCCTCCTTTTTGTCCTGGTGGTGCAAATCGAACATGGGACAAGACCCCATGACTCGGTGGAGGCATACCGATTGTGGAGGGGAGTCGTGTGCCTGTGAAGTCTGCGAAGCTCACACATCCATTGGGCGTCTATCGCTCAGCGTGACCCAGCCGCGAATGATCCGATACACGAACCAGAGTCCGACCAGACCGATCGGGAGCCACATGAAGAGGAGGCCGATCCCCAATGTCGCGATGATGAAGGCCCCGCAGAGGGAGATCCAGAGCAGTCCAAACCAGAAGGTTCGGATCTGCCAGTGAAAGTGCGAATCGAGCCAGGTGCCGCGAGCCTCGCTCCGCTTGATGTAGTTCAGAATGACCGCAATGATCGAAGGCCAGCCGGTGAGGAAGGCGCCGACCACTGTGGCCGTGCCGATGATGCCGGTCAGCAGGCTGAACGCGTGCAGGGCGTACACGACCTTCGTCCAGGTGACAAGTGAATCCATGAGTTCGCTCCATTCTGACGTGCTGTGGGGAGTGTGGCCTCTATCAGGACCCTCCGTTCAGCATAGTCACCGGCTTCGGTGCAGTGCAAGACCACCAGTGACCGAGCAGATATGATGCCGCTAGGCTTGTTGGAGGCGGGGAGTAACGGTCACGTTTGAAGCGGTGCCGCTAAGCGGAAATGGTATCTGAGCGTATGCCGGAGGGAGAGTGTGCCGATTCTGAGGGAGGCAGGCGACCATGTCGCCCAGTTCCAGAAAGTCTCCACACCGCACCTTGTGGTTCTTGCCCGATCCATGCCCGGTTACGTTCAAGCCTTCTGTTTCCCGCGTTTGGCTGCATGTCGGGGATTTTCATACACCAACTCTGCCCGTTCATGCTCTGACCAGAGTCGCACGCCATAGACTTCTTGTAATTCCAACGTGGCTTTCGCGTCGCCCTTTCTCGCCTTTCGAAAGAGAGTCTGGCGATGCAGGTCTTCTTCTTCTTGACTCAGGGACCATTGTGCGGCCATCTCGACTCCTTTGGTGTTGTCTTAAACGGAGGCGGGTTTGTACACGAGTTCGATTCACAATTCAAGGTGTGAAGAATCGGAGCTGGGGTGCTGGAAATTGTTGAGAGTGTTAGCACGAGGCTCCTGAGTAGTAACCGAACGATGCTCGATCAACGCACAAGCTTGGAGATTTGAGTCAGATCCTCGAATCACACCGATTTCCCGATACCCATTCTGTGTCGCATGCACAATACAAGATCTGCCCCCCAGCTTTTTTGATTAACGCTTGAGTACATTGATTATCCTGAAGCATCTACAAGCGTTTCTCTATTGTCTCTCAGCAACTCTCTGTCGAATTTCCTTCACTTCTTGAAATGCTTTCTGGGCTTCAGCAATCTGTTGCTTGGCACGGTAGAGCTTTCCAAGATTATTAAGCGTCACCGCCAGCGCAGGCTCATGAACAGCAGGATTGGTTTTGGATAGCTGCCGATAGAGAGCGAGTGCCTCAAGATAAACCTTTTCTGCTTCGTCGAGGCGTTGAGTATCACGATAGAGGGTTGCCACATTGTTGAGTGCTAAGGCCACATATGACTCATAGACAGCAGGATCGACCTGAGCCAGCCGCTTGATTATAGGGAGGCTTTCTTGAAACGCTCTTTCTGACTCACTAAAGCGCTGAGTGTCGTGATAAAAGCCTCCTGCATTCATGAGTGTCCCGGCGAGTTTTAACTCATAGACAGCAGGATTGTCCTCTGCCAGCTGCCGGTAAAGGCAGAGGACTTCATCATATGTCTTCTCCGCCTTAGTGAACTGCCTAGTTTCGGTAAAGTTAATTGCCAAATTGTATCACTAGTGTCCGGTTAAATTGCGGCGTGCCGGCGGCAACATCAATATGGATAAGGGTTTTAAGAGATTCATGGATGTCCACGATTTGAATTTCAAATTGAGCATTGGCGATCATTTCGGGTGTAACCAACCTGGAGTGCCGTATGAACGTGGGCAAGACACTGTTTGCGCAAGTCATGGAGTACGTTCCGTGGAAGACCTTTGGACGCATCATCGACCGACACGACGGAGATGCGGGAGTGCGCACCTTGGACTGCGCCGATTTGTTTCGCGTGATGGCGTTCTCGCAATTGACGTGGCGCGAGTCTTTGCGCGACATCGAATCCTGCTTGGCGTCCAACCACAGCAAACTGTTTCACATGGGCTTGAGCGGTATTCCTGCCCGATCCACGCTCTCGGACGCGCTGAACCAGCGCGACTGGCAAATTTATCATGCGCTGGCGATGCGCTTGATTCTGCGTGCCCGCGATCTTTACGCCAAGGAGCCAACCGGGCTGGAACTCGATGCGACGGTCTACGCGCTGGACTCGACCACGATCGATCTGTGTTTGAGTCTGTTCGACTGGGCACCGTTTCGCAGCACCAAGGCGGCGGTGAAGATGCACACGCTGCTGGACTTGCGTGGCGCGATCCCGGCCTTCATTCACATCAGCGATGGCAAGATGGGCGACGTCAAGGTGCTCGATATCTTGCCCATCGAAGCGGGGGCGTTTTACGTGATGGATCGGGGGTATCTGGACTTCCGCCGACTCTTCACGCTGCATCAGGCCGGCGCGTTCTTTGTGACCCGCGCCAAACGCGGTATGGACGCACAGCGTGTGTACTCGACCAAAACCGACCGACGCACGGGAGTGATCTGCGATCAATCGATTCGGCTCAACGGTTTTTACGTGTCCCGCGACTATCCCGAACATCTGCGGCGCATCCGATACAAAGACCCCGTGTCGGGCAAGACGCTGGTATTTCTGACCAACAACACGACGCTGCCGCCGTTGACTATTGCCGCGTTGTACAAGAACCGCTGGCACGTGGAGTTGTTCTTCAAATGGATCAAACAACATCTGCGCATCAAGCGTTTTCTGGGCACGAGCGAGAACGCGGTGAAGACGCAAATCTGGTGCGCCGTGTCCACCTATGTGCTGATTGCCATTGTCAAAAAGGAGCTCCACCTCAATGCCTCGCTCTACACGTTGTTACAGATATTGTCGGTCTCGATTTTCGAGAAAACCCTTATTTCATGCGCCTTGCAGCCTGACACTACCGGAATCATGGCACCACCACCCCATAACCAAATGATTCTGTTTGATTTTTAACCGGACACTAGTGAAATTGTTTAGAGTCATGGCGAGATCGGAATTATAGACAGCGGGGTTAACTTGAGCCAGCCGTCGATAAAGGGTGAGGGCTTCTGTAAATGAATCCTCCGCCTCGGTAAACCGTTTCGTCTCGCTGTACAAATTGGCCAGATTGTTAAGTGCCAGCGCAACATTAGGCTCATGGGCAGCGGGATCAGTTTTAGCCAACCTCCGGTCGATGGCGAGGCTTTTTTGAAACGCTCTTTCTGACTCGCCGATTCGCTTGAGATCGGAATAGAGATTGCCTAAGTTGTGAAGCGTCTCCGCGAGTCCCGGCTCATAGGCGGCTGGATTCAACGTGGCCAGCTTCTGACGAATAGTGAGAGTTTCCAGCTGTGCTTTTTCTGATTCATCAAATTTCTGCGTCGTTCTATAGAGACTTGCAAGGAGGTGAAGCGTATCCGCCACTGTTGATTCGTATGCGTTGAGATTTGCCTTGGCCAGTTTCCGCCGGAGGGTGAGCGCTTCTTGGCCCGCTTCTTCCGCTTCTCTGAATTGCTGAGCGGTTTCGTAGAAATGAGTAAGGTTGTTGAGCGTTTCTGCCAGAGCGGACTCATAAGCAGTGGGATTTGCCTTGGCCAGTTTCCGCCGGAGGGTGAGGGATTCTTGATGCATCTGTTGTGCTTTGACAAACTGCTGGGTTGAGCCGTAGAGATTGGCTAGGTTGTTCAGCGTGGCAGCAACATCAGGCTCATAGTCGACTGGCTTAGTTTGTGCAAGCCTCCGACGGATAATGAGCGCTTCTTGATATGCCTTCTCCGCTTCGTCAAACTTCTGAATCTTTCGGTAGAGACTCGCGAGGTTATTGAGGGTTGCTGCAATAACGTATTCATGTGCGTCGGTATCAGCCGGGGTGAGTTTGCGCAGAACGGATAACAATTCAATATACACACGCTCAGCCTTGGTATAGTCGTTCTGTTTCAGTAGTGTGGTGCCGTACGCGAAGAGGTAAATCGGATTTTCGGTTCTATATTGGGATGCCTTCTCATAATGCGGTAAGGCTTGATCGGGACGAAACTCTAATTCATAGATTCGACCTCGATTGAAATGATTCTCCGCAATTTTAAGTATTTCTTTTTCTTGTCGTTCTAAGGCCTGGTCATATAGGTGGCCTGCTTGTTCAAGTTCACCTTGATCGAGCAACGCTTTTGCCTGTTTGGCGAGTTCATTGGTCTCGCCGGCTTCGGCTAGTCTCGCTTCTGTCTCTTTGTACTTCTTGATCCATTCATTGGCTTCTTGGATTTTCTCGTCGAGAGATCGTCTTGCTTTCCCTAATTCGTTGTCTTTTTCATCTAGAAATTCATTAAGCCGCTTGACGACTTTTGGATCAACTCCAGTGCAGTTAATTGTTACCTTACCTTTAACTCCTGCTATGGCGGGGCTACACCAGCCCTCGGTGCGCTGGGTCGTGGACATAGGCCACCCTAACGTTGGAAAAAGGAGGATGCCGACTATGAACCACCATCGAAACATCATGGATTGGTAACCGTAATAGTGACGTCTCCCCTGGTGTTGGCAATAGCAGGACTGCCCGGACCTGAGGTCTTTTGGTCAACCTTGTTATCACCGAAGGTCTTTTGTTGAGAAATTTCTTCGTGGGCGTTCGGTCTCGGCAATGGTTCTTGCGTAGTGGCTGTTTTCTCAGCAGTGGGCGAAGTAGTGCTGATGTATGCTAAGCAAAGGCCTCCAATCAGTGCGATGAATGCCATGACGATGAACGATACCTGCGCCCAAACTGGTTGAAAGGAAGTTCGTCGCCATGTGAGGAAAAGCAAAAAAGTAAAAAGCGCAAACCCAGCCAGCCCTAGCGGATGAGTAACGACCTTTGCCCATTCACCCATGTTGTATTTATCCCAAGATGAGGGTCTGAAGAATACATCTAAACATAATTAAAATCGAGGCTGTACCTGTTGCTTAACGAAAGGCCGGAGGCGGTTCCCAGGCGAGGGGATAAACGGGGGGAATAGAATGCGGTATCAGGCGGTAAAGGACGGGAATCGGCGGTAGAAGACGGTACTCAGGTGAGCAGGGGAATCGTCAGTGTTCAAGCGTGGTTTCGAAGTTTTTCGCGGGGTTCAAGGACTGATGCTTCGGGATTTTCAAGACAGGCACGTTCGGTCGCTGTGTGGCGTTCGTTGGGAGGGCGATGGGATAGACTCACTCTTTGGTGATTCTGTCCATCCCTCCCATATATGGCCGCAGTACCAGAGGTACCTCAACCGAGCCATCCGACTGTTGGTAATTCTCCAGGATCGCTACCACGGTTCGCCCGACAGCTAGGCCAGACCCATTGAGCGTGTGGACAAAGTCGGCCTTGGCCTCTTTCTTTCCCCCGGTTGGCCTATACTTGATGCTCGCTCGCCTGGCCTGAAACGATTCAAAATTGCTGCAGGACGAAATCTCTCGACTGAGGCGTGCACAGACAGATACCGGGAGCCTATTGTGTGGTTGGCCCCCTCAGTAAGCCTTCTGAAAATCCGGTTTACTCAGCACGCGCACGATGTCAATGCGGGCCCCAAATCGCTTAAAGACCACCCGATAATCGCCCGCTCGTAATCGATACAACGGCTCCTTAAAGCCCTGCAACTTCTTGATCCGTTTCCCGTCTGGAAAGGGATCGTCGGCGAGGCGGGCACAGTCGGCAAGAATTTGGTTGGCGATCTTGACGGAGAAGATATCCAGATCGCGTTGTGCTTTCTCGGACAGAAACACCTGGCAGGTCACGCGGTACGGACTTTCTTTCTCCTCCGTGTGGCCTTGTAGTCGGATAGGGACATGGACCGGCCAGCGCGGATGTCTTTCAACCCCTCTTCGATCTTCTTCCGCAGTTTTGGGCTATAGGCCAACAAGGCATCCTCGATGTCGTCTTCCGTTACGGGAACCAGCATGGCGGTCGGGCGCCCGTGGGTGGTGACGAGGACGGTGTTCCCTCGTTCGACGGTCCTGAGCATTTCAGATGTCTTGGCCTTCAGATCGCGTACGTTGGTAAATCTCACGACTCTCTCCTGTAGTTGCAAGTGTGGCTACATCGTAGAGTCTCGCCGCAACGAAGTCAAGGACCGTTGCGCTTAGTCACTTCAGTGGTGTACGGAAGCTAATTTGCTCTGCCACAGAAGGATAGTGGGGGTTAGGGGGGGGGATAACTTTTCAACCAAGATTGCTCGACCCTAGAGATCACGCGCGACAGGATCATGCCACTCTTGGGATTCTATTCTTTCTGTATTCTTTCCAGTCCTCCCATATATGGCCGCAGTACAGATGGGATCTCCACCGAGCCGTCAGGTTGCTGGAAATTTTCCAAGATAGCCACCACGGTTCGTCCGACGGCTAAGCCGGAACCATTGAGGGTATGAACGAAGTCGGTCTTCGTGTCTTTCTTTCCCCCGGTCGGCCGATACTTGATGCTCGCGCGTCTGGCCTGAAACGATTCAAAATTGCTGCACGACGAGATCTCTCGGTATTGTTGCTGTGAAGGCAGCCACACCTCAAGGTCGTAAGTCTTCGCCGAAGAAAATCCCATATCCCCGGTGCAGAGTGCGATGACTCGATAGGGGAGGTTCAACCCCTGCAAGATCGACTCGGCATGACCCGTCAGCCGCTCAAGCTCGTCGTATGAACAATCCGGTGTCGTAAATGTCACGAGCTCGACTTTGTTGAATTGGTGAAGCCGGATCAGGCCTCGCGTGTCCTTGCCATAGGACCCAGCCTCTCGCCTGAAGCAAGGTGTGTAGGCCGTATAGCGGAGCGGTAAGCGGTCTCCACCCAGGATCTCCTCACGATGCAGGTTCGTCACCGGTACTTCCGCAGTCGGAATCAGGAAGTAGTCTTCGTCTTTCATGCGGAAGAGATCTTCTTCGAACTTCGGAAGCTGACCAGTCCCAGTCATCGACGCACGGTTCACCATGAGGGGAGGCAGCACCTCTCGATAGCCATGCTGGGTGGTGTGCAGATCGAGCATGTAGTTGATCAGCGCTCGTTCCAGCCTAGCACCGGCTCCGGTCATGACGGAAAACCTGGCTCCGGCAATCTTCGCGGCTCGATCGAAATCCAAGATGCCGAGCTGCTCTCCGACTTCCCAATGGGGTTTGGGGGGGCTCGAAAAAGACGGCACGGTGCCCCAGCGACGGACTTCGACATTCTCCGAGGCGTCAGCCCCCACCGGGACCGAGGCATGGGGAAGATTGGGAATGCGAAGCGCGACGTCAGTGAGCGACTCCTCGACCTTGCGGAGGGCTCCCTCGGCGTCTTTGATGCGATCCCCCAACTGTTTCATCGCGGCCATGGCCGCTTCGGCCGGTTCTTTGGCTCGTCGCAGCCGAGCCACCTCTTCCGAGCCTTTATTCAGCTCGAATCGGAGCTGCTCAACTGCGGTCGTCGCGGCTCGCCGTTCCTCGCTCAACTTTTGGAGATCAGCCCACGGGACGTCGTTCCCACGTCGTCCGAGAGCAGTGCGGATGTCGTCGAGGTTTTCGCGGAGTGCCTTCAGGTCGTACACAAGTCGCTCTTAGCAGGCTGCTGAAAACATTTCAGAACTCACGGACGTTCGGCCCCTCGCAGGTGATGGACTGAATCGGATTCGTGCGCAGGATGTTCAAATAGGCCTTTCAGCAAGGCCGCAACGAGCGAAGAGGCGAGGAGGTACATACCAAGCTTTGCTTGAACCGCTCGCTTCGATCACATGCGAGCGGATAAGCACCTTTCCATCGCCTTCTACGTTGAGCCTCTGAGCAATGCGAGAACGAAGCTGAAGGCCTATTTCAATATCCTGCTAGAAAGCGGTTGGAATCTAGCACTCGATTTCTACAGAGTCAATGAATGGCCAGCTCAGGGGACATGAGCCGATGGCTTCCCTATGGAATTGACATCGAATGGGTGTGAAGAACAGGATGTCGACCATGCGCCAGATCTCCAATCCTCCCAACCCATTTGAGTCGCAGCATCGGGACCTTCTGGAACCGGTCGCCTCGCCGCAATTGATGGTGTATACAGACGAGACGCGAGAGATTCTGAGCCGTAACGACAGTCCGGATTTACCGTTTCGATGGAGTGTGAATCCCTATCGAGGCTGCTTTCATGCCTGTGCCTATTGTTATGCACGTCCTTCGCATGAATATTGGGGGTTCGGTGCGGGAACCGATTTTGAGAGCAAAATCGTGGTGAAGGAAGATGCTCCACGATTACTTCGGCAGCAATTTGAGAAGGCTTCATGGCCTGGAGAGCTGATCGTCTTTTCAGGAAACACGGACTGCTACCAGCCGATTGAGGCAGAGTACGAGTTGACCCGAGCCTGTCTGCAGGTCTGTGCAGACTATCGGAACCCTGTCGGTATTATTACGAAAGGCGCGTTGGTGTTGCGCGATCTTGATGTGCTCATGCAGTTACACCATGAGGCCTGGATCCTGGTTTACTTTAGTATTCCCTTTGCGTCAGACGAGATGGCTAGAAAGGTAGAGCCCCAGGCTCCGTCCATTACGAAACGGTTCTCTGCCATGAAGGCGCTTTCCGACGCCGGCATCCCAACCGGTCTTTCGATTGCGCCGATCATTCCTGGTCTGAATGAAGATGATATTCCTGAACTGTTGGATCGTGCGTATGGTGCCGGCGCCCGTACTGCGACCCATAGCCTGTTGAGACTATCCGGCAGTCTGGAGGCGGTATTTCTGGATCGGATGGGGGAGGCCTTTCCAAAACGGATTGGAAAGATCACCAATCGACTCCGTGAGATCAGGGGCGGGTCGTTGACGGAGAGCCGATTCTTCACGCGGCAGGTAGGGCAAGGACCCTATTGGGAGTTGATCGAACAGCTATTCGATCTGGCGAGACGGCGGGCAGGATTTAATGACGATGTTACGATCGCGGTTCCACAGACGTTTCGTCGTCCGGGCGGGGAACAGGGCTCACTCTTTTAGCAGGATGCTGAAAAAGGCCGCCAGCGGCGTTCTCGCATCGCTCAGAGGCTCAACGTACCGAAGCGTACGCCTTCGTCTCTTCGCTCGCTGCGGCCTTGCTAGCAGCCTTTTTGAGCATCCTGCCATCAACCCAGTTTCCGCAGCCTGGTAATTGGAGGAGATATAAAACATGAAACATAATCCGGGGTTCTTGCAACTTGTCGAACAGGCAAAACGACGTGTGAAGGAGTGTAGTGTGGCTGAGGTAAAGGCTCGTCTCGACCGGGGTGAGCGGTTCCACTTCATCGATATTCGGGAAGATCATGAATTCGCCAAGGACCATGCCCAAGGCGCCCGCCACCTGGGGAAGGGAATCATTGAGCGGGATATCGAGTCGGTGGTTCCTGATAAGCAGGACTCAGTGGTGCTCTATTGTGGGGGAGGCTATCGATCGGCGCTAGCGGCCGATGTATTGCAGCAGATGGGGTATGAGAACGTGATCTCCATGGATGGAGGAATTCGTGCGTGGCGGGAGGCCGGATACCCGCTGGAATAGGGTGACGGCCTCCCCACACATTGTTTGATTACTTGTTCGTCCGATCGAACTCCTTGATGACCTGCTCGGTGAGATCAATCGTATCCTTGCTGTAGATCACGATCTTGACGGTCTGTTCGCTCCCTTTGTCGACGACGATGGACACGCCTCCTTTTTCAGCGACCGTTTGTGTTGCCGAGGAGATTTTCTTCATGTACTCGTCGACCAGCTCCTTTTGTTTTTTCTGGAGTTCCATGTTGAATTCTTGCGCACGCTTCTGGAAGTCCTGAACCTTTGTCCGGAATTGCCCCTCTTTTTCCTTCTTTTCCGTGTCGGTCCACTTGGGGGCCTGCTCTTTCAATTGTTTCTCGGTATTGCGAAGGTCTTCTTCATCTTTGGCGAGAAGCTTCTGCCTGGTTCCTACGTATTCCTTCAGCGTTTCGAGCGCGCGTTTCCCTGCCTTGGATTTTTCTAAGACGGATTGCGGGTCTACCACACCCATCTTAAACTCCGCGGCTTGGGCGTGAGGCGCAGTGAGTAAGAGAACGGGAGAAAGGGCTATTGCCAGAAACAGGGATCGCAGAGCAGAAATACGCATCTTGGTTCTTATGCCTCCTGGCCTAGTTTGTGAAATCACGCGAGAATACCCGCGCATCGTGGGTCTGTCAAGCGATGGGATCGCTACCATGAATCAAAACTGATTGACTCTTCCGCGATCCAGATCTCGACGCCGTAGCGCCACTTGAGGCGTCGAGCAACCGCTCGCAAGGCGTATTCATCTGCGTGGACTGGATCAAACGGATTCTTGATCTTCTGAATCTTTTCTTTTCTGAACGGCGGTGGATAGCCAAGGTCTTTCATGGCAAGGGCCACGATATTCAACTGAAAAATGCGTGGTGTTTGGTTCAGTTGCGCCAGGATGACCTCGGTCGATCCATCTGAAGTCGTGTGGGTTTTGTAGACTTCAAGCACTCGGCTTTTGAGCTGAGACCGTTGTGTGTCTGTAAACTCAGGGATGGCTAACTCTATCAACAGCGCATTGGTAGCTCCGTTGAACGATGGCATGTTGAAAAGTCTGCTTAGTAATCCCATGACCTTCCCTACGACTACGGTGTTGTGAGTAAAAAGAGCCGCTTGTCATCGTGGCAAGCGGCGACAGAGTCGGCAGAGTGTACCGAAAATGGGCCACAGTATTCCACTGTTTGCTAGGAGTGTGATCCGAGCTCCGGTGAGGGTATGGTGAGCAGAAAAAGAGGGGCAGGCAGGCCTCTCTAGTCTTCATAGTCTGGACAAGATCTTGTCGAGTAGGCGCTTGACGGTCTTGGCAGGGGGAAGCTTGGCCTTGTCGATCTGCGCAAACTCCAGCGTGACGGAATGGTTGCTCTTAAAAGCGGTGCAGCCGACCTCATAGATGTGCTTGCCATTCATTGGCCCCGAGAACGTGGAGCAGTCGATTCCCTCGATAGTCAGACGTTGTTCCGAGTCCCCAGCACTCTTTTTCTCGTTTTGGTCAAGCGCGTCAGCCATCTGTTCCCAGGCCTTCTTGTCAATCGGATCTTTGGTGGTCGAGACCGACCAACGGACGGGAAAGGCGGTGTACTGCCCGGCCATCTCACTCGTGCATTGGTCCATCTGCATATCGGTGATCAACCCCGGCAGTGAGCCCTTCTTGAGTGACGCAGAGTCGTCCGGAAATAAGCTGGTGACAGCGACTCCTACGCTTGCCAGCTCTTCACGGGTGAGCAGCGTGCATATCTTGAGCGAATCCGACAGGGCGAGGCTAAGGGAAGGGCTCAATATGATGGCGGCGACAACGGTTGAGATGAAGCAGCGAACTCGCATCGGGTGGACCTTTCTTAGGATTGAGCATGTTTCAACTATAATCGATCATAGCCCTACAGAAGCAATCATTCTTCACATGAGCGCTGGGAATGTGTCGTGTTTATGACGATATCAGAGGTTACGCGGTGGGTGGACTCTCTCACGCCCACAGGCCGGAACGGCAGCCTCCTTACGCCGCATGGCGACGGGCAGGGCTTGAGGCTCAGCCAGCATTGCGATTACGTGGGGAAACGGACTTGACGATAATGGGGGAGGTGGCTGAGAATGTGTGCGGTTCTTCTGCTATCTGAGAGATCGTGTGAGGCTGAGGCGCACAATCCCGGGCAGCCTCTTCCACAGTAAGACCGCAGAAGCGAGCAGCCTGCTCTCATCAACCAAGGAGTTCCATTGTGACGCAGATTTACACGAGAAGGGTCATGAGCACGTGTGTAATGGTGCTCGCCCTGTTCATGGGGCTCCCGACATTTGCTCATGAAGATCGGGCCCCGACAGGCTCGTGGAAAGGAGTGCTCCGTTCCACCACGGAACAGCGTCCGCCATTGACCACCCTCTTGACCTTCACCGCCGATGGCAATCTCGTCGAATCACGCCGTCTCTATCTGCCGGAGTCTCCGTTAGGTCCACTGCTTGCGACGCCGGGTCACGGCGAGTGGCGCCGTTCCAAGAACGGCGGGTTCGACGCAACGATCGTGGTGCTCTACCAAGGGGCTTCCGAGCATCCCACATCGCCTGGAATCGTTATCGGCAGGGAGAAGGTGCGGTACAAGTTGCAACTGCTCAATGGTGGCCAACAACTTCAAGGGACCATCTTGGTCGAAGTGCAAGATGCCGAGGGCAACGTCGTCTCTTCTGATCCAGGCACCATCGAGGCCACGCGCATCCGGCCCGAACCCTTGCCGTAACAGCAGGCGTCGCAAAGCCGAGACATTTTTTCGGGAATGTGCTCAAGCGATGGACGGTCGTGTTCAACTCGCGCTGGGTGTAACAGGACCAGTCCCTCTTCTTGGGCAGGTATTGGCGCAGCAGGCCAGTGGTATGCTCGTTGGTCCCACAAAGGCAATACTGATGTCTGACCCCAAGGCTTGGTATTGGGTTAGGGAGTGTGGGAGGTGACGGAGGGTATGGGAGTCGTCAAGGCCTCGTTTCCTAGATCCCTTATCAAGCGGTGAAACTCTGGATCGTTCCGAAGTAAGCGTGATCCCGCCAGCAACAGATGATCGACTTCCTCATCGGTGAGTGCCAGGTTGGTGGCGATATTCATCAGACGCGCTTCTTCCACCGGATCCGTCACTTCGGTCAGACTGGCATTGATGAAGTAGATGTCTGCGTCGGGTGCGAAGACACTGGACACACCTGCTGATCGGTGCTGCAATTGGACGCGCCATTGCTGAATAGCTCGATTCATGAGTTGCATGGTGTCCATGGAGTAACGATTGATGGGAATATCGATCAGGGCTCGGCTCACCCGCGAGAGGCCGGGAATCTCATTGAGTGTATATTGATTGAGGTCCGGCGCGGTCTCTGCGCTCACCATCAGATAGACCAGTTTTGTAATCTTCTTGGCGCCGAGCATCTGAAACGTCGATTCCAGATCCCCCACGAGCGCGGTGGTTTCCAACACACTGCGCATGCCGACGTTATCGGACAGGCCGCCGTCCAGCAAATGGATATAGGGGCGTTTTTTGGCGTCAAGATAGGAGCGGAGTTCGTTCGCCCGTTGTCTGCCCCATGCGGTGGGCCGGTCTTCTATCAACCGAGCCGGTGGCTGAAAGCCGCATTGGCCGGCATAATTGGTCATTGAAATCGGGCTGAGAAGCAGCGGGAGCGCGCTCGACGAAGCGGCGGCAACGGACAACGGCAATCGGTTCAGGTCTGAGCAGATCACGTCGAATTGCCGTTGGTTGAATTCAAATCGAGAAAGGGAGGCCATGTCGGAGGCATGCAGATTGATGATGGGCCGCTGGTGTCTGACGACCAGATCGCCGAAGGTATGGCCGTCGAACAGTGCCTCGTCCAATAACTCAGCAAAGATGTGGGCGCGGCCAAAATAGGGAGACCAGAGTCGGAGCCAGTTGGATGGAGACCGGAAGATTCGTGAGCGGAGCTCGCTCTCCCAGTTCTTCCGTAGAAAACGGACCTCGAAATCTTGAAAGATCCGGTCTCCATATAGGGCGTAGTAGGTAGCGGGAAAACTGCCTCCAGAGACGGCATTGATGATATTCAGCTCGTCCACGAGCCGTTTTTGGCGTCCCTCCCAGACAATCGGCGTGCGTGCCAGTTCTTGTAGTACGCCATAGGCAAGGGCTGACGCACGCGCGCCGCCACCGGAAAATGACGCGATGATGAAAAGGCTGTCTGAGCTGCCGGTTCTGGATGGAGGTAGATTGATGGAGCGATAGCCGTACCCGGCGTCCCATCGGGCCAACGGCGCATTCATGGTTGGGCGGACGTATTCGCAGCCGAGCAACAGCATCGCGCAGCCGATCAAGAGCCAGGCGCCAAGCGGAGGCCTATGGGCTGTCGAGAGAGAGAGGACTGGTTTCATGCGAGGGGGAGGGTACGCAGGCAAGTTGGTACTGTCAACTGTCGCTTTCTGACAAGCAACGAGCTGTGTACACATTTCTCTAATCCGTCTTTGAAACGCTTGCGGGTCCGGCTAACACGTCCTTGGCATCGTACAGATTAGCAATCCCAACCTGTTCTTGATCTTTGTACATCGTGACCGTCATGGCCGTGCGGCGTGAGAGTCCCAGCACATCTGTCCGCTGAGCCAGGTGAAAATAGTCGTATCCCTCGCGGAGCGTCAGCTCCGCGCAGCGTCGACGCAGATAGTAGTCAAGCTGCTCCTGGGACGTGAAGGCACTAGCCCGATATTCCACCCGGTACACGTTTGCCTTGAGCTGCTCAACTTCTGCACTCGCCGCGTCACCCAGTGGCCTGTATTGTCCAGTCATACAACCGGTAAGAGCCGCAGCCAAGAGCAGTGCAGTCGACGCATGCATAGCGAAATGGATTTTCCAAAGATGTGTCCACATATCGGGCGGTCATCGTAGCGAGATGAGTGTGGGAGGTCAATAGTAGCTGTGAGTTATGTAATAAAAGACTCCCGACCCCATTTATTCTACAAACCTGTTTTGGAAAGATACGTCCGCATAGTGGGTGGCCACCGTAGCGAGATGAGTTTACGAGATCAACAGCCGTTCCTCCCATTCATCTCTCCTTCGAGAGCGATTCGCTTCTGTTGGAATGCGATCTAGAGGAAAGGATAATATCTATTGTCGCGAAGATTTCCTGCGTAATCTTTTGCGATTATTCAATTCGGTGGGTCGCATTTCAAAACTCAGGAGCGTATTCTGCAACGAGGCCACATGAAAATGGTCTGTCATTGCAATCAACTCTGGAGGGACAGATGACGACCTTGGAACGGCTGCTTAACGGTGAGTTTATCCATCCCAGCACATGGTTTGGAGTCATCTTCTACGCGCTGGTGTTCCTCACGTCGGCGTGGGTGGGGCTCCGTTCGCTGCGTCTCGCGCTGGCACAGCTGGAAGGGAGTTTCCTGGACCGCACGTCGGTAGGATTCTTGCGCCGCATGGGGGGAGCACTCATCTGGGTGCTGGCTGTGATTCTCTATGCGAATGTGATTCCTGAGCTTCACGCGTTTGGGACAGCGCTACTTGCGGGTGCCAGTGTGGCGTCAGTCCTGGTGGGATTGGCGGCGCAGAGTACCCTGGGCAATATGATTGCCGGCTTGTCGCTGCTGATGTATCGACCGTTTCAAATTGGAGACTCCGTGCAGTTGACCGTGCCGGTGGGCGTCCAAACTGGCACGATCGAAGACCTAACGCTCGGCTACACCGTGATTAAGACGCAACAAAACCAGGAAATCGTGGTTCCGAATAGCGTGATGGCGAGCCAAGCCATCATTAAGTTGGCGTAGAGAATGAGGCGCTGCCTCGATTCGAACGGTGCGGTGGGTTGGCGGGGCAGGAAATCTATAGTGGGGTGGGCGAGCCAGGAGAGCTCTGCGTGGTTCTATGCTATGTGCGATAGAAGAGCTGACACGAAATTGTGTACTCGGTCACGTGTCTTTAGTATGGGTCATCAATGGTAACGACATCACGGTCATGAGACATTCGATATGATGAACATCTTCCTCGTGGCAATCGTCCTTTTCCTGGTCCTCCTGCTGATCGGAGTCGTGCTGTACGTGCGAGTCCCCCGCACATATCAGTCTGCCGATTCTGTCGCCAATTCTTATGATGATTGGACGAATGACGGCATCCTTGAGTTCTACTGGGGCGAACATATCCATCTGGGACACTATGGCTCTCCACCCGGCAACAAGGACTTTCTCAAAGCCAAGTCAGACTTTGTGCATGAAATGGTGCGTTGGGGTGGGTTAGACAAGCTTCCGTCCGGTACGACGGTGTTAGATGTGGGCTGCGGCATTGGCGGCAGCAGTCGCATGCTGGCGCGGGAGTATGGCTGTGCGGTCACCGGAGTCACCCTCAGCCCTCAGCAAGTCAGACGGGCTCAAGAACTGACCGCCCCAGAGGTGAATGCCCACTTTCAGGTCGATGATGCGCTGGCACTGTCGTTCCCCGATGCCAGTTTTGATGTGGTCTGGTCGGTCGAGGCAGGACCGCACATGCCGGATAAGGCACAATTTGCTCGAGAGCTTATGCGCGTGCTGAAACCGGGAGGAATTCTGGTTGTGGCCGATTGGAATCAGCGGGACGATCGCCAGGTTCCACTCAATGGTTGGGAAAAGCCGGTGATGCGGCAGCTGCTGGATCAGTGGTCTCATCCGGCCTTTTCGAGCATTGAAGAGTTTTCTGAATTACTGGAGGCCACCGGACTGGTGGCGGGTGACGTCACCACAGCCGATTGGACTGCCGAAACCTTACCCTCATGGCTCGATTCGATCTGGCAGGGCGTCATCCGTCCAGCAGGGATTGTTCGATTCGGCGTGAGCGGGTTCATGAAATCTTTGCGGGAAGTGCCCACGATTCTGTTGATGCGTCTGGCATTCGGGGCAGGGCTCTGTCGCTTTGGCATGTTTCGGGCTGTGCATGCCAAGGTCCCGACGAGTGCGCGGTTGTCCGCGCAGACGGATGACAGGCTGGTACGGTCATAAATCTGAAGACGCTGTGAGGTGGGAGCTATGAGTTTCTACGACATCAACCTCGTCACGATCGACGGCACGCCGCAGAAGATGGAGGTCTACCGCGGCAAGACGCTGCTCATCGTGAATGTCGCGAGCCAGTGCGGCTTCACGCCGCAGTATGAGGGCCTTCAGGCGCTCTACGGAACATTCAAAGATCGAGGTTTCGTGGTGCTCGGGTTCCCCTGTAACCAGTTCGGCCAGCAGGAGCCGGGCGGCGAAGCGGAGATTGAACAGTTCTGCACCAGGAACTTCAGTGTCACCTTTCCGATGTTCGCCAAGATCGACGTCAACGGCGTGAACGCACACCCGCTCTACCAATATCTGAAATCGGAGAAGCCCGGGATTCTCGGGACCGAGGGGATCAAATGGAACTTCACCAAGTTCCTCGTCGGTTCCGACGGCACGGTCTTGAAACGCTATGCGCCGAGTGAGAAGCCGGAGATGATCGAGGCCGATCTCGCTACGAAGCTCTAGACGACCGGGGTCGTCGAGAAGCGAAATCTTTACCTGCTCGAAAATTCAGAATGTCCCCGTGTTATCTTCCTGTTCTCGAGGCCTCAAGTGTATGACACATCGTGTATCGCCATGTTTCAGCCCCTGCTAGGCCTTCGAGGAGGGATTGATTATAATGAGCCCTATCGCAGATCTGGGATTCGATTCGAGTGAGGGAATGGGCAATGGGAACAAGAAGCTATACGGCGATCGTCGAAAAGGAAGGAGCGAGTTATGTCGCGCTCTGCCCGGAACTGGACGTAGCCAGCCAAGGAGAGACGGTCGAATCGGCCACGGCCAATCTCAAAGAAGCGGTCGAACTGTTTCTCGAATGCGCCGATCCCGCCGAAGTCGAACGCCGGCTCCATACACAGGTTTTTGTCACCCGCTTCGAAGCGGCCCATGGGTAAACTCCGCGTCCTTTCTGGGCGAGACGTCTGCCGCATCCTCGAACAACACGATTTTCAGATCGTCCGTCAACACGGAAGCCATATCGTGATGGCGAGCCAAGCCATCATTACGTCGGTGTAGAGGAGTAGGCGATGCCTCGATTCGAACGGTGAGATGAGTTGGCGGGAGTGGAAATGTATGGTGGGATGGGCGAGCCAGGAGGGCTATGCGTGGTTCTATGCCATGTCAGATACAAGAGCTGACCCCAAATTGTGCGCTGGAGCATTCTTCTCAGCGATAGACTTCTTTACGGTCGCCAATCTTGACGATCAGGACGATCAACTCCTTATCTTGGATCGTGTAGATGATCCGGTAATCGCCTTCGCGAATACGGTAGAGAGAGTCTTCGCCAGTGAGTTTCTTCACCCCCTGCGGACGTGGATGATGCTGCAACATCTTCATGCGCTTGACCAGGCGTTTCTGGATCGCTGGAGCGAAGGATCGAAGTTGGCGTTCAGCAGACGGGGAGAGAAGAATTGAGTAAGACATCGGGCGAGGCTAGAGGCCAAGGTCCTTCAGAATCACGTCCAGCGATTTCGCTCCCTTTTTCTTCGTTTCGGCCAACGCAGCCCGCGCATCAGCCAGGTCAATACGATCTTCTAAGTCTTCCAAGAGTCGTAAATCGGCAATCGGCACAACTGCGGCCACGTCTTTTCCGCGTCGGCGCACCACCACACGCTCTTTCCCATAGGCCGCACGATTGATCGTATCCGCAAACCCTTGCCTAGCTTTGCTGGCCGGAAGATGACCCATAGCAGTTTCCCCCGTGAAGGAGCTAAGGAAGCTCCAAATGAACGAATTGTACAAATTGTACGGCAGGGCTGTGAGGAGGTCAAGAGAGAGGTAGACATGGCTCAATTAGAATAAGATCCCAGGAGGGCGTTGATATATTGGTCAGCCCACTCAAAAAGAAACTGCGACCGCCATTGGACGGCTTCCTTCGACTTGTTCAGGACAAGCAGGGCAGGAATGGCGTGGCGGCGGCTGGGGGCGTCGAAAAGTGAAGTCTGTACCTGCTCGAAAATTCAGGATGGCCCCGTTTTATCCCTTCGTAAGTAAAACGCAAGAGTACAACGACATTGTGGTTCCGAATAACGTGATGGCGAGCCAGACGATCATTAAGTCGGCGTAGAGAATCAGGCGATATTTCGATTTAAACGGGGAGGTGAGTTGACGGGTCAAGAAATGTATGATGGGGTAGGCGAGCCAGGAGAGCTATGCTGGTTCTGTGACATGCACGATACAAGATCTGACACCAATTGTGACCCCTATTATGCGGTCTTACCAATTACGGGTTAGTTCTTGATGAAGGTTTCGACCAGGGTTAACAGCGCATAGAAGCCGGTTGGGAGTGTAACTGCGCGGAAGACCGGCAGTTCGGTGATCGGCATGAAGGCTCCTTTGGAAAAAGCCGTTACTTCCTCGATGGCATATTTAATTTCATTGGCGGAATCCGATGGATATCGTTTTCGATATTGACGGGAAAGATTCATAAGGACGCGTTGTCGAGCGACTTCCGACGCTTTCCTTAATTGAATAGTGCTCGCAACAACGTAAGAGGCACTGAGACCTATGACAACCATGAGTCAGATAGGAAAATCCCAATTGTCAATAAATTCTGAACGAGCTATCACCATCAGTACCAAGAGAGCGGCAGGGAAATAAATGAACTTGTCAATACGATCTGTTAGCTGCTCGATGATCTGTATATGAGGAAAAGTTATCGTGGAATCTTCTTCCTCAGTTGTTTCTGGGACGAGCTTCTCAATGAAAGCACTGGCAAGTTGGGTGACGTCGAGTACATAAAAGATGATACCGATCATTCCTAACACGGACGGCAGTAAGAGGATGAGATTAACTTGCCAGGCCACCTCACCACGAGATGGGGTGAAAGGAAACCCAGTAATCCCTAGCACTATTTGCCCAACCACCCAGAACGCAAAGCTTACAGGCGTAACCCTCATCAAGATCCAGGTCCAATGCAGTCGTTTTTTGTATTCTGCCCAGCGCATCGAGATTGGTGCATCTTTGTCGGGCGTCCACGTGTCTATTAATATCTGATCCGGTGCCTTCCATACTTGTTGTATTGTGTCCATTAGTGAGGATGACAAATTAGAAGGCGGTGTCTCGGGCTTTAGGATTTCAGGAAATTGTTTTTCCATCTGGTTGCAAGTGCGGTCACTATGCTGATAGAGCAGCCATCCAAATAGTACTGATAACCCAATCACAGCGCCCCTAAGTAGTTGGCTTGGCCAAATACTGACGCCGTCTAAGAGGGAGAAAGGCTCGCCTTCGTATGAATCTGAGATTAGATAGCGCAAAATCATAGCCAATAGGGAGGCAAACACCACAAGGCCGATCATTGTCTGAGCAGGGGAAGAGGCACTTTTGGTCAGCAGTAGCGCTGAGCACTTAGCGATCATTACACTCGCTGGAAGAAGCAGTATCCATACCAGCAGAAGGACAGCGACCACATAAGCGCAATTTGTGAGAGTTTTGCTTAGATTCACAGGCGCTGGTCGCACTGTATTGATTGCCTCAAGGTCTCGTCGCTGATTGTCGCTATCGGGCACACTAATATCAACCGGTCCATTGCGGCCGATCTCGTGGAGTTTTGTGCGAGGAACTGGTTCAAAGGTTTGTGGCTCTCTGCCAGATGGTTGAAACGTAAGCGTCGTGTTATTGCCGAAAGACGATTGTTTCTGCAGCGAGGTGGATTCTTTGAGAACACCCAATGCTCTCAGTACGGTGAAAAAGGTTGCTGTCTGGTAGGTATCGCGGAACTGCGGGATGGTCCCCTGGAGTTGCTCATGCAGCATCAGATCAAAGTGTGAGGCTACGACCAGATTGCGTGTCCATGCCAATTCGCTTGGGTGAAATAGTCGAGCATCGAGATCAGTCGTGAAGAAAATCACATGTGGAAAACTCTTCTTGAGCGCTTGCATGATGAGCAGCTTGTCGTAGACGTCACTGCCTAGCACGCCGATAGCTCTGAATCCTGGGCAGCGGTTCCATTTCCAGAGGCCACATTCTGTCTGAATGCGATTTTCTTTCTCGCGGATCAGTTCAGCCAGTTGTCGGATGTAGTCCAGTTGGCTGCGTCCTTCGGGCCGCTCCATGCGGGTAACATCTTGCTGACGATCTTTGGGCGATAGTATTGATGGAGTTGTGTCAGGGGAGGAAGGTTCTGAGTTATTCTTAGCCTTTGTCTGGGGAAGCTCTCCGTCTAAGCCTCGGAGATAACTGTATTGATGAAATCCTATGAGTTTTCTATTATTGCCATCTGATATTGTGCCCCTCACGAGTTCGGGCAGCATTCGCCCATAGAGCGTGTCCCATTCTGAAATGACTGCAATGTGGTTGCAGGTCTCCCCACTCTTGCATTCGAGGGCGACTCCTCGTCGTTCCAACTCATCGAATAGCGCGTCGATCAGCTCCTTATCGGTCGGAATCGTACGGGTGAATATTGTCTTCACTTTTTCAAGGTGTTTGGCCACGGATTGGTCATCACCGGTCAAGAAGCCCTCAGGCGCGGTTGACCATGGAGAATAGATGAGGAGAGCGTCCTGGCTTTCTGCCTTCTCTGTCATGCCAATTTCACCAATCATGGCCTGAAGTGTCCCGGAAAATCTCGGTCCGATCACTTTGAAAGAAACGGTGGGACGAAATGGAGGAAAAGCGTTCATCACTGTACGTTGGATTGCCCTGAGACTTTCGGTTGGGCGATTACCTAAGTCTTGGTCCTTGATCCAGAAAACCAATACATCTTCATCGAGCGCAGTCTTCTTAGACCGATACCATTCCACCGGTACGGGAGCTTGACGCCAATATTCGTACTTACCTGCTTGACCATGCGCAGGAGAACAAGAACTCTTGAGGGAAGCCGATATGGATGTCTTGACGTCCTTTGTTGAGCTGGACCAGTACATCTGGAGAGATGTTTTCCCCTGCTGGTCAGAGGACGTGCCTTGACAAAATGTTTCATCCGGCCAATGAAAGAATCGGATATGTTCGCTGTCCACTGGTGTATAACCAGCTTGTTCCAAACCGGATAGAACAGCGAAGCGCTGTCTCAACCTGGTCTCCCGGCTTTCTGCATGAGGACTTCCGTCCGCCAGGACAGTCAAAACATGAACATGTATTGGGAGTGGGAAGGAGTCGACGAGTTCTGCTGTCACATCCTTCAGTTGGTGGGAATGCGCAATTGGGCCTTGTTCTGATCCTCCCTTCTTGGCAGACTCCTCGATCTTGATGTGAGTGTCCACCGCCTCGAATGGGTCTTGCCATAGGCGAGCTTCAACCCTGAGATCGACTACGGAGGCGCTCATTTTTCTGTCTTCACTGTGCACCGGTCGAGAACTTTTCAGTGGGCCCTCGTAGAGCCACACTCCACCGGTGATGGCAGCAACAAGAAGTACTATCTGGTTAATTTGGAGCCTGGGCTCACTGCTCTCTTTGGAGCTCATAGTGCCGTAGTCCTATGGGAAGAGAACTATGTGCGGGAAAGAAAATGGTGTTAGGCACTAGTCCGCAACAGAATTCATGGCCGTCAATTCAATCAATGGTTCCTGCCACCATTTTCTGTTCGCAGCCCGCTTGATTTTCAGGACAGTTGCTGACCCCAAATCTCGCCCGGCACCGAGAAAGCGCTGGCACCTCGTGCCCGGAGCTCCGTCTACCATTTATAAAATCGATTGCGCGCGAGGCCCAGCTCGCGAGCAAGCTCCGACGCCGGGCGACTCCCACACTCCAGTCACTGCATGGCGTCGCGTGTGTACTCCGGTGAGAGTTGCTTGCGTGCACCCATCGGACACATCCTGGAGGATCCTGTCCCCCCTTGCCAGGTGTCTGTAAATCCAGGCTATCTCATGTCTGCATGGGATGTAGTTCTATTGCTTGCTGTAAATCGAGATCGCTTCGGAAACATACTTCATGTCCTGGTATTTCTTCTCTATATTGTTGTGGATCATCGGCATGACAACCGGAGCAGTTTCTTCCAGGCTATCTAAAGCAGTTCTGATGGATGAGATTTCGTCTTTGGTAAATACTACCCCCTGCTTAAGCTGGACGATTGATTCCTCGAACAGACGGATTGATGCCTTGTACTTGACAGCTGCGTTCCGATGTCTATCTGATCTTCCTCCGAAATCCATAAAAGTTTGTAGCGCTACTAACACTGCAGCAGTAATACTCAGGATGCCTACCCACAGTTCCAAAGGTGCCTTCTCGGACACCGCTGAAAAGACTGACGTTCCAACAACTGTGGAAAGAATGAGTGAAGGAATCCCCAAGGCAAATTGCCCCTTCGCATATTTACGAGCTGCTTCGTCATGTCGATCTCGAGCTTTGTGGGAATGAATGAGCCAGCCGGTGAGGAGTTGCTCTGTTGCCTGAGGGGTAAACACGCGTTTTTCGTCAGCCATAGGCCGTCTCCTGTCGATTGCGTGGGAACTCGGAGTCAGCGAGTGTAAAAAAATGCCCGGTACAGTTTCTAGTTTCTTAAGATCACTAGTTATCAGCAATCTAAGCGTTTGATCCTAGAACGTTCCATTCAGTGCAAAGTATTTTGTCGCCGTCTCCACCACTCTCAATCCAGCTTCGTATTGCTCCCGCTTTGATCCTTAGGCCAATTTCTCGTTTGAGACTCCTAGCGCTGGCGTTAGCTGGAAAGTTTTCCCTGGTGATGATGGTTGCAGGCATGCCGACCTCCGTTCTGTTGCGAGTATCAATGTGTGTTATTGGGTGGCTCTGAGTGCGGCCTTCCATGCTCGAAGGTCTACTTCGCTTCTTTCAGCAAGGGCAGCTCTCATCTTCAACATCTTTTTGGCCACGTCAGGGCTGTCAACTTTCCCATCGCGGTCGGCATCGCGAACGGTCTTGGGAAAGGCTGCGTCAATTGCAGATTCAACGGCAGGATTTCCTTTAACAGGTGGCGTATCGGCTAATAGTCGAGCTTTGGTTGAATCCAAAGCATCAATCAAATCTATTATCGTCTCGATTTGTCCCTGTCGTTGTACTGCAAGGTCATTGGAAGTCTTTAGAAGTGGTGTCGGCAAGAACCTTTCTGGATAGCTTGCGCCTATATTGAAAAGAGACTGGCAAAAGCCATCGAGTGAGGTTAGCAGAGGCGTTTTTGTAGCGGGCTGAAAGGCCGCACCATCTTTATAAAAGTCGATGCATTCGTAGTACATGTCAGGTTTAAACATGTCTTTTACTATAGAATTGACCGTATCTATCATCTTGTCGTTGTTGTTTTCGGTGAACGTTGAGCAGCTGCGCGAGCATGATCCCGACTCAATCGTACCGCTCGTTGATGATTTGGCGGTGAGGCTCTTGGCCGCCTCAAGAATCTCCTGCATTTCCTCTACCATTGTCTTCTTGCTATTTTTCGCATCGGTCTTGTGCTCTAAGGTCTTTTGGGATGCAGCAACTTCATCGTCGAGGTCCTTGAGCTTCTTATTCTGCTCCTCCGTTCGTGTCGCGGGATCAGGATGCTGCTTCTCATAATCTTCTTTGGCGGTCTTAGCTGCGGCTAGTGCGACCTTCGCCTTAGCTTCTTCATCCTCAGCGGTCTTTAAATTGTCTTTAGCTTCTTTTACATTTTTTTCGGCTTCGAGAATCCCTCTTCCTGTAGTGGCCGCACTTTCGCCACGCAAGACCACTTGTTTGGGAGTGACCACGTCTGTCAGCGACTCAATCGCTAGAAGTCCAGACATCATGATCTGATATCGACGTTGCTGTCCCATGTATTCCTTCCGATCTAAAGCTCCATTCATGTAAGCCTCACATAGTCGATACATGCCATCTCGAAGGAGTTGAATACTTTGCGTGCGAATGCCGATATTGCTGGCAACTTCCGAAATAGACCCTGCGAGTTGGGCGCTAATTTCTTTGTAGGAGCCTGACGCGCTCGCTGCCGCGCTTAGAGCCGAGAGTGCATCAGGGCTGGGCTCGGCACAGAGACGAGTGGTGGTTTCGGTGGCCGTAATTTTCCCTGAAGAATCTTTTAGGTCTGTCTTGCTTTGGGTGACCGCGATTACTCGCTGTTTGGCATCGATCAGCACACTGTCATCCTCCGTTTCGAATTTGCGATAAATCGAATTAAAATTGGCTCCACAGCCATACGTTGTCCAGAGGGTTAGTAAAATGATGATGCGTGTCAGCATAAGTACGCTATTCATTCGGTCATCTCCTTTTGATCGGGACAAGGGGCGAAAGTTTTGCTTGGCTAATTCTCATAGATGCGAACTCAGTGCCAGGCCTGACTATTGACTTATCGCCTTGCCCATTCCCGCGTTGTGCGGCACCAAAATTCACCGGGCGGTCAGCGTGACCGTGAGCAACAGGAGCAACCACCCACCAACGTCCAACCACAGTGAGCTGCGCATCGAATATCCCTCAAGGTGAAAGTCCTATGACGTCAATCGCGTCGCTGGAATCGTGATGTACGCCTAAACAAGTCCGATCGGTCACAAGCTGTGCAACCTCATGTGAGTCCCTTCAGCAAAGAACGGACCAACCAGCAAAGAACGGACCAACGATGAGTTCGCAAGAACTACGTACATCCCCAAGCATTGTGTTGTTCCCAGAGATAGAGATCTCGCGAGGTGAATCTTTTTCGATTCAGGGAGTATCTAAATGGATTCACCGTTTGCCTCCGAACTACTTGCCTCCCACGATGATGCTTCAGTCCTCAGGCTCCTCAGACGCATTCGCGGAACTGGTCGCACTCAATCGCGGCGGGATGGTAGCGCCGGAAACGGAGCAAAGAAATAACTCGTTGGTTTAGGGAAATTGAGATCTGTCACGGGGTGCAATAGACTCTATGCTTCAGTAGGGCCAACTGGTGCATCGGTGAGTCTGGGATGGCAGATGTGGATGGGGCTTGGAGCTACCGTCAAGAGGTGTGTAAATAAGTTTCAGGCGGCGGTCCTCTCCGGTTGATGGTTCATGTCATTCCTCTCCTGTCCTGACTGCAGCACGATCCCGTCCTTGAACGTCATGCCGGATGCTACCAGTGGCAGCAGCTCTGGCGCATTGAGTTTTCTCCACGACGTCTCGGCCACCCGGAGCATTTTCCAGATGATGGCCTGAGCGCCCTCCACGCGTTTGTAGCGGCGGGATGCGTCTGTTCGGAGCCGGACGGCCGCGAAGGGCGATTCCACGATGTTCGTCGTCCGTAAGTGGCGCCAATGCTCGCGCGGAAATGCGTAGAAGGTCACCATCCGCTCCCAGTCCCGGAGCAGCGTCTCCACAGCCTTCTTGTCCGTCTTGTGGTACGTCCGCACGAACGCATCGCGCAGGCGCTCGCATTCGACCTGCGTCTCGGCATACGGCATCGCCTTGAGCATCTCGGCCGCCTGTGGCTGAGTCTTCTTCGGCAGCGCATCGAGGACATTGGTCAGTTTGTGGTTCCAACACCGCTGTTCTGCACCGGTCGGATGGGCCTCACTCAAGGCTGCCCAGATCCCGAGATGTCCGTCGGCCACCGTCAGCTGCGGGAAGCGAAGTCCACGGCGCTTGAGATGGCGCAGGAGCGTGAGCCAGCTTTCCTTACTTTCACGCTCACCACTCTCGCAAGCCAGCACGAGCTTCTCTCCTGTGGTGAGGGCACCCACGATCGTGAGGAGTGCGCTCTTGCGATCTGCGATGCCCGCTTTCACGTAGAGGCCATCGGCCCACCAGTAGACGATCTGCACATCCGACAGGTCCCGTTGCCTCCAGGTTGCATATTCGCTCTCAAAGCGGGCCTTCAGCCGCTGAATCGAGCTCGCTGACAGCGGTGCGCCCTCCCCAAGCAGCCCCCTCAGCGCAAGTTCGAAATCCCCGCTTGAGAGCCCATGCAGATACAGCTCCGGCAGCACCTCACCGACTTCCCGGGTGCGGCGCATAAACAGTGGCAGCACCTTGCTCTCAAAGCGATCCGTCAGATCACGAACGCGCGGGCGCCGGACTGTGATGGTCCCGTTCATCATCGTGAACTGCCGAGACTTCCCGTAGCCGTTTCGACTCCCCGCAGGCGGGTCGACCGAGGGCACCGCGTCTCGGCGTGCGTAGGGGGCACGGCCGAGAAACGTGGTCACTTCCTCCTCCAGTAGGTGCTGTAGCTGGGCCTGAATCTTCTCTCGCGCCCACTGCTCCAGCGTGTCGTACCCGACTGCCCTTGACTCGATCGCCTTATTGCGGTTCCTCTCTCCCATGGTGGCGTATCCTTTCCCCTCGGCGGCAACCGAGGCGTTGGTTGATTGCTCAACCGAAAGGCTACGCCGCCTTTCTCCTATTTCCACACCTAAAGATGATACCTCTATCCATCAAAAAGATGGCGCGGGGTCCCCCACGTTGGGACGCAGTGATTTCACCGGGGCGACCGTCGACCTCTTGGTGGAAAAGCTGATGCCGAACAACATGGGCGTGTTCACGTTCAATGCGGAATTCAAGCGGTACTGGGCCAACTATGGGGCCGGAGCCACAGCCGGTGGCGATTGTTTCTGTATGTTCAATGGCCATTCCTGGACCGTGTACGGGTTGTACCTGATTCCTCATGAGGTCGGGATCGGACGGTTCCAGCCCTATCTGCGGTTCGTCAGTATCGATCCGCTGTATAGCTCCCTGCGACAGGAGTGGGAGTATGGTGTGAACTACATCATCTCCGGCCACAATGCGCGCATTTCGGCATATGGCCGGTACGGCGATTTGGAAACCAAGGGGCCATTCAACAACTTTGGGCCGAATGCGACCGGCAACAAGATCGATTCGTTCCACGTCGCCTTGCAGCTGCAGTACTAAGCAGCTGCACGTAAACGAGAAGGGCTCTTCTCAACCGAGGGCCGGAATCCACCTGCTGGGTTCCGGCCCTTTGTTTTATCCTCTCCATCATGCCGCCCCATGGGGATACTGTGGAGTTAGAGTTTTGGTGTAAGCAGGCGAATAGAAAGAAAAAGAGCGCTATACAAGCACGAGGCCTGCGGCTCGGATCTTTTTCCACGAAGGGGTGGCCAGGAAGGCGTTGAACGTCGATTCCGTGCCGGGAAACCGTTGGCAAGCCTCACGCATATGCGGATAGGACTGACATGGTTGTTGCGGGGTTGCGTCTCTCATTAATTGCTCCAACCATCGAGCCTCTGGTGCTCGGAGCGTAATGATGTGATTTTTTCGGTCACTCGCCAAGGTGAGTGTTGCGCGTTTTCCGATCGGTTCACAAATCACGGCTCCACCGAGCCAGACCACACGCCGTTCTAAGTCTGAATGGTCATCGCTCATCCGATTCTTGAGCAAGCGTCCGACCCATGTGGAAGGTACCTGAGGGCGAGGGGCCTCATACTCAAACCACTGACGGACATCGAGATCGAGTCCTCGCCGTTCAAGATAGTTCAAGAGTGATCGTCTGAGCCCTTCACCAAGCCAGGCCGGTGTTTCCGTATGGTCATCGTGATGCAGAAGGTCATTCTCGGCGAAGCCTCGAAATTCAGGCCCGAGAATGCGCACGCCATGGGCAGAGGGATCCAGCCCCACTGGGCTGTGGGCCGTGACCGTGAAGCGATGCCAAAAGGCTGATTGAAGGAGATCTGCTGCGACAAGTTGGCGGACTCGTTCGAGTGAATCGACGGTTTCCTGAATCGTCTCCGATGGACACCCATACATGAGATAGGCGTGGATCAGGATACCGGCATCCTTGAACCCGGCAGCGACCAGTGCGGTCTGATCAACGGTGATGCCTTTCTTCATGTTGTCCAAGAGGCGGTCTGATGCGGCTTCGAGCCCGGCTGTGACGGCAATGCACCCAGAGGCGGAGAGAAGGCGGCACAGGTCCGGTGAAAAGGCGGTCTCGAACCGGATATTGCCCCACCAGGTAATAGACATCCGTCGTTCCAGGAGGGCGAGAGCCAATGCCTTCAGTGCGGCAGGTGGAGCGGCCTCGTCTATAAAGTGAAACCCTGTTCGTCCCGTCTCGGCGACGAGTTGTTCGATCTGCTGGATGAGCCGTTCTGTCGGTGTCATTTCATAGCGACTGATGTAGTTCAGTCCCACATCACAGAACGTGCATTGCTTCCAATAGCAGCCGTGTGCCACGGTCAGTTTATTCCAATGGCCTTCCGACCAGAGACGATGCATGGGGTTGGTGCTGTCCAGAATGGTCAGGTAGCGATCCAGTGTCAGGCCTCGATAGGTTGGACAGCCGATGTCGTTCATCGTGAAGTCGCCTGACGAGGGATCATCCGCATAGATCACATGATCGTTGTGGCGATACATCGTGCGGCACAGCGATTGGCGCGGACGCACGCCGGACAGATGTTCAATTAAGGAGAGGAGCGGCCGTTCACCGTTGTCGAGGGTAATAAAGTCGACATAGTCGAACACTCGTGGGTCAGTAACCCGGCGCAATTCCGTGTTGACATAGCCGCCGCCGATGGCTACCGGCAGATCAGGGCGGAGCTGTTTGAGTGCCTGTGCGATGCGGAATGCCCCATAGAGATTACCTGGAAACGGTATGGAGAGACCGATGAGCGTGGGGTTGACTCGGTTGACGTGTTCCCAGAATACATCTAGCAGCCATTCATCCGTCACACTCGGTGGTTCCATCAGGGCAGCGGCGATGTGATCAAACGATGAGGCGCTGCGCCCGATCTGCTCGGCATAGCGGCTCAAGGCGAAGTGTGGGGTAATCGTGGCTTGCACCAAATCGGTCAGGTCTTCGAGGAAAAACGTCGCCCATTGTTTGGCTCTATCCTCCACTGACATTGCGCGCGCGAATTTCTTGCGCCCTCGGAATCGTGGGCCCTGAGGCAATATTCCAGGTTGAATCAAGTACGAAGCAAGGTCGGGGAGTTTGCCTTGTAAAAAAGCGACGACCGGTCCGATCATGTCCACGTAGGAGTGTTCGGCCCTCATCATGGCGATGGCTTCCCTGGGAAGGGAGCGTTCCAGGCCGTGCAGTTGCCGGAAGATATGTCCTAGTCCTTCGGGACTGAAGAGGCGCAGCACCATCTCGATGCCGAGATCCGCCTGCTCAACGGCAATATTGCGAGACTGAAGAAACCCAGTTAGGTAGGCAGTCGATGGGTAAGGGGTGTTGAGCTGAGTCAAAGGGGGGAGCAATAAGAGGACATGGGGAGACGCCATGGGCTCGACATAGCATAATGATAGCCGTGAATGCTATGCCTTGAGCCCATCGGTACGATCCCTGCTACTTCTTGATGTCCAGGATACTGCCGAGTAGTGCATCTCCTGCTCGTAAGGTTTGGAGGTTTGCTTCAAAGCTCCGTTGAGCTAGGATCTGCTGCACCGCTTCTTCGCCAAGATCGACATTCGAGAGCTTGATCGTGGTTTGATTCCCACCGCTGTCGCGAAGAACCGTTGGGCCGGAGGAGTCATCTTTCTCGACCACAGGGAGGACCCCACCACTAGGTATTTCCACGAAATCCGTTTGGGATTTCTTAAACCCGTCGGTATTGACGTTGGCGACATTGTGCGCAACGACCTCAATCTGCTTGCCGAAGGCTGCTAGGCCTGAGAGTGCCGTGTGTATAGCGGATATCATAGACACCTCCGTTGGATGACCTATTACGCCCCGTCGAGAGTCTTATCGGTTTATCCAGGAGGAACTTAAGCTGTGGAGTGGTCTGTGTATCAACCGATATGAACCGATGCCATCCCATACCGTACTCCAGGAATCGCGTCCATCTATACTACAGGCGCACCCCTGTTCGACCGATAGATTGGAGAACTAGAACAATTCGGACTCGCACAATATGTCTGTCTATAAGACCCCAACCTCTGATTCCAGATCCAAGACTCGGCAATCACATGTCTTGGTGGGAGAGGATACTAGCCTGATTCTGGAAGCCGTTCAGGATGCCATCTTCTTCTTGGATCAGGACAATCGAACTCTATTTCTGAATTCTGTGGCCCAGCAACTTGTTGGGCAAACACGCGATGTGATTGGACTGGGGTTTCACGATCTTATTGGATGCTTCACATCAGGCGAGAGTGAGGCGGCCCAGTGTCCATTCACTCGGATGGTGAATACCGGCGAGCGTGTCGTGATCCCTTCTCACTTTTGGGATCGAGAGGATGGTACTCAGTTTGAGCTCTCGCTCTCGTTCTGGCCCAGAACCCAACAGGGCGTGCTAGTCGGTGGCATGGTCATGGTCCGTGATTTGACCACTGCCATGGAGATTCAGAGAGATGTACAACGCGCCGCACGGCTGGCTGAGGATGCGCCGAATCCTATTGTGGAGTTTGATGCGACGGGTGCCATGCTGTATGCCAACACCGGCATGCTCAATGTAATGGCTCAATGCGGGCTACTCGAAGCCGGGATTGAAGTGATGTTTCCAGCTGTACTATCGGCCATGTTGCAAGAATGTCTCACGACCAATTCCGCTCTATTGCGGGTTGAACATGTCGTGGCTGAACGGGTTATCGCCTGGTCGCTTTTCCCCCTGGAGGAATTGAAACTTATTCGTGCCTATGGGCTTGATATCACGTCTGATGTGGCCTTGCGTCGAGCGAAAGAAGCAGCTGAAGAGTCGACGCGGGCAAAGGGTATCTTTCTGGCCACGATGAGCCATGAGCTTCGAACTCCGATGAACGGAGTACTGGGGTGCACACAGCTCCTTAAAGACACATCATTGACCGACCAGCAGCGGGAGCTCATCGAGACGATGCATCGCTCCGCGGATGCGTTACTGACGCTGGTGAACGACATTCTCGATTTTTCAAAAATTGAAGCCGGCAAGATGACGTTGGAAGTGGCCGATGTGAACCTGCGATCACTGATCTGTGACGTGACAACCTTAACGGAGGGGATGGCCTCCAAGAAAGGTCTCACCGTTTCAGTGCAGATCGATCCTGATGTACCAGAGGAGTTCCGCGGGGATCCGATCAGGTTGAGACAGATCCTTTTCAATCTTGTTGGGAATGCGATTAAGTTTACCGAACGAGGATGGGTGACGGTCACAGTCTCCTTGAAACGGGAACGGACGGAGGGATCGGACTCAGTCGTTCTGCAGTGGCGCATTCAGGATACCGGTATTGGGATGACGCCTGAACAGCAGGTACGCCTCTTTCAGGCCTATGCACAAGCCGATGCATCGACTACAAGAAAATTTGGTGGAACCGGACTTGGTCTCATGATCTGTCATCAGCTTGTCCAGCTGATGGGCGGTGCCATTACGGTCGAGAGCTCGATTGGCCATGGCAGTACATTTGCTTATACCACTAATCTTTTGCCCTCGATACATCGGGATACCTCCGCATCTTCTTTGGGACCGGATCAAGGCAGTATGGGAGAACAGGTTGGACCTCTGCGAGTACTGGTTGCGGATGATAATGAGATCAATCAAGTGGTGGCCTGTAAATTTTTGCAGAAACTCGGTTGTCATGTCGAAATTGCCCGCACGGGCCGTGAAGCAGTGGAAGCAATCACTCGAACAGTGTATGACGTCGTCCTGATGGATTGTGAGATGCCGGAGATGGATGGGTATGAAGCCACGCGAGAAGTTCGTCGTCGTGAGGAAGGGACACCGAGCCATCTGCCCATCATGGCCCTCACGGGGCACACCTCCGCTGAAGAAGCACAGAAGTGTCTCCAGGCCGGTATGGATAGGATTCTGACGAAGCCTGTGACGCTGACCGCACTCCGAACGAGTCTTCACGACCTATCGCACAACGCGGACTCCTGATTCCAACTGGTCCTGTCATTTCTTGTCCTTTGCGGTAGACTCTATCGGCCCACTTCGGTACAGTAGCGTCATGAATTCCAATCCGGCATCCGATCGATTTTTGCTCTTTAGCGATTTTAATTGTCCGTTCTGTTATGCGCTGCACGAACGGTTGCATGACTTGGGTTTGATCGACCGGTGCGAGTGGCGAGGAGTGCAGCATGCGCCGCAGTTACCCCGTCCCATGAAGCCGTGGGATGGCTCGTTGGGGGCGGAGTTGCGGCACGAAGTTGCGATGGTGCAGCGATTGGCGCCGGGATTGCCAATTGCATTGCCGCCTGGGAAGCCGAATACCCTGCCGGCGATTGAGCAAGCGGTTGCGCTCTTGCGAAAGGATCTAGGGTACGGGATGGACTTTGTTCAGCGAACCTACCGTGCCTTTTGGTGCGACGGTCGAGATATTTCCGATCCGCTTGTGTTGAAGCAGTTGGCGGGAGAATATTTCACTGACGATATTGATGGGGAGAACCAGCTCGTTGCGCAGAAATGGGAAACAGCTTGGCATGCAACGGGTCAAAATGGAGTTCCCCTCCTCGTATCTCCGGATGGGGATTTGCTCGTCGGGTGTGTCTCTCAGGAGCAGATTCGACAGTTCTTCACGTAACAGCTTGATGCTACGTCAAGAGTCAAGCGGTTATACCCCTTGAGTTCTAACTCCAAGTGCATCACGGCAGGCCCGAATGGGCTACGGTGTTGTCATGCGAGAACACGGCGATACACACTTGATGGCTGAAGACCGTGACACCGTGAGTCTTGGCCTGCCCCCCATTCACACTCCAAACGATGGCGCGGATCTTGGGCCGAGCGCCCTTCACCGTGAGCCACGAATACGCCCGTAACACGACGCGGGACTGTCCCTATCGGGCCTGCACCGCTCACACGCAGGCCGCCACCCAAGCCCCGTCAACCGCGGTGGGCGTGCACACTGATGGAGTCTTGGCGGTGGCCGTATGTCCAGCCATATCTGGTGCAGGGCTGCTCGCCTGAGCACATTGCTGGGCGGTTTCAGCGCGCGTATCTTGACGACATGCGCGCGCATCTCTCGGCTGAGACGATCTAGGCTGGGCTGTCAGTGTTGCCCCGCGGCACGCTAGTGGAGCGGATGACGCACCTAGCCCTTCCGGTTCGGATGGAGGGGACGGATGCGACGAGTGCCCGCCAGGGCGTTACGAAGACACTCTGGCACGTGCCCGCCGCACTGCGCAACACGCTGACGTACGATTGGGGCAAAGAGATGGCCGAGCACGAGCAGGTGGCCCAGCGGCTCACGATCCAGATCTTCTTTGCCGATCCGTACAGCCCTTGGTAACACGGCACCAACGAGAATACGAATGGCCAGCTGTGCCAGTTTGGCCCACGGGAACGGACTTGTCGGGCTACACGATGCGTGAGTGGAACGCCATGGTGCATCGCCTGAACACGCGCCCACGAACATGTCTTGACTGTGCGACGCCCCTGGAATTCTCTGCGCAGCTACGCCATGATTCACCCGTCGCACGTGGAACGTGAAACCGCCCGGTATTGAACTCGCTCCAATAAATCATGGTCGCTCGTTCTAGAAGACCAGTTACTTGGTGATCCGCTTCGCTGCCTCGACAATGGATCGCACGCCGATCCCGTAGTGATCCACGAGCTCTTCGGGTTTCCCGCTGTGGGGAATTTCTCGAACGGCGAGTTTGTGGACGGCGATGCCTTCGGTGCTGACCGCGCTGAGGACCGCATCACCAAGGCCTCCATGGGCATAGTGATCTTCTACCGTGAGGATTTGGCGTTGGGTTGCGCGGCCACTCTCTACTAAGGTGGTTCGATCAATGGGTGCAATACTATAGAGATCGATGACACGGACGGCAATCCCAGCTACTTTGAGTTGATCATGGGCTTTGAGCGCTTCAAACAGTGTGACGCCTGCGGCTACAATGGTGAGAACATCTGATGCGCTCTCCCGGATGATTTTGCTGCCACCGATGTGGAATCGTTCATCCTGTCCATAAATCACCGTGGTTTTCGGCCTTCCCGCACGGACATAGACCATCCCTTTGTGTTGCGCGGCGGCTTCGAGTAACCGATAGGTCGAGTTGCCATCCGAGGGATAGAGCACCGTCATGTTCGGTTGCACGGCCATCATCGCGATGTCTTCAAGCCCCATTTGTGACGGGCCGTCTTCGCCGATGCTCACGCCGACGTGTGTGCCGACGAGTTTGATATTTGAGCCGCTGATGGCGGCCATGCGAATGAAATCGTACGCACGGCTGAAAAAGCAGGCAAAGGTGGCGGCAAAAGGGATCTTGCCGCATGCAGCCAGACCGGCAGCGGCTCCGACCATGTTCTGTTCTGCAATGAAATTCTCGAAAAACCGATTGGGGAATTTCTTGCCGAACTTGTCCGTATAGGTTGAGTTCTTGACATCGGCATCCAGCGCAACGACCAGGGGGTTGACCGATCCTAAGGCTTCCAGTGCCGCACCAAAGGCCTCACGTGTGGCGACGGCATCGCCGATTTTGTAAGGCGGTGGCGGGATCGTGCCGATGGTGACGGGAGCGGCGCTTGGAGCGGAAGGTGTGTGGATCTGAACGGCGGCACCGTTCGGACTCAATTGTTTGGTGAGCTCATCAATCGCCTTCTGAGTTTCTTCGCCTTTCTTCAGCGGTTTACCGTGCCAGTCTGGTCTGTCTTCCATGAACGAAATACCCTTGCCCTTAAATGTTTGGGCGAGTAACACGGTGGGCCGTCCTTTGGTGCGAGCGGCCTCATCGAAGGCCTTCAGGAGCGCTGAGAGATCATGACCATTGACGACCATCGCATGCCAACCGAATCCGGCCCAGCGGGAACGGTATGCGTCCATATCGTGCTGCAACATCGTGGGATCGCTCTGGCCAAGCCGATTGATATCGACAATAGCGCAGAGATTATCTAACCCGTGCTGCCGTCCGACCTCGGCCGCTTCCCACACCGAGCCTTCGACAGATTCACCGTCTCCCATCAACACATAGGTGCGGTGATCCAGCTTGTCGACGAACTTGGCATTCAAGGCAATACCGACCCCAACCGAAAGTCCTTGTCCTAGTGAGCCGGTGGCCATATCAACAAATGGCAAGCGGGGCGTGGGATGTCCTTCGAGGTCAGACGTGAGGGTACGTAACTTTAAGAGATCGCTTGTCGGAAAGAGCCCGGCTTCAGCCCACGCGGCATAGAGTAGTGGAGCCGCATGTCCTTTTGAGAGGATGAAGCGATCGCTGTTGAGTGCTTTAGGATTCTGAGGATCGTAGCGCATGACGGAGAAAAACAAGGCGGCCACGATATCGGCAGCTGAAGCACAGCTCGAAGGGTGGCCGCTGCCAGCCTCACTGGTGGCTCGCACACTGTTGATGCGGAGTTGGGTTGCCTTGTTGTGTAAGGCGTTGAGTAATTCAGGCGAAAGAGCTAAAGCGGCCATGGACGATCCTTTCAGGATAGAGATCACAACGCGCGTAGGTGTTGGTTGTACGCTTCTGCAGAAGTCGCTAGGGCGTGAGGCTAACAAATCAGCGAGTGGAGGTCAATGAAGAGATGCGCTCCCCTGGCAAGATCCAGGGGAGCGCTGAAGTAGTGATGCCTCAGTGCGCGGTGTGTTTAGCCTTGGGCTGGAGATGAGATCATGAGGACCTCATTTGAGCAGGGACTTTCTGCTTCGCCTTCTTCGCCTCCAAAAGCACTAATGGCAAAGAAATAGGGCGTATTTGGCTCGAGCCCAGTAATAATAGCTGGTGGAGCCTCGACTGATTGACTTGCCTCATAGGAGCATGAGCCTGGTTCTCCGGAAGATTCCTTCCCATAATAGACATGGTAACCGGTTACTGTGGGATCAGGGTTTACAGCCCAGGTCAATCGCGCGGTGGCATCGGTTGGATTCAAGGGTACGCCTTCTCCCTCAGGGCCTGCCACAAGAGGTTCAGGATTTGGCTCTGCAATCTCGCCCGGGAAGGGTTCGATTTCTGTAGGTGCTTCAGAAATCGTCGGATCGTCCTGTTCATTTGCAGCGGTCTCTGTAGAGGGAGTGTCGGCCTCTGTCTTCTCACTCGGTTGATTGTCCGTCGGTGTAGAGAGAGAGGAAATGCTCGGTCCACCCTGTCCGTTGTCGCTACACCCGGCAAGTGGGAGAACGATGGTGCTCAAAGATAACAAGGAGACCAATGCGATAGTGAGATTTCGGAGAACCTGGATAATCGAACGTTTCGGTCTTTGCATATGAAATGCTCCTCACTCATGAAGTGCGATGTGGCCAGCTGGCTTCAGTCAACTAGCAAGTCCACTAAGGACAATGTCCTGCGTATAAAGCAACTGCTGTGCCTGTGATAATTCTCAGATAAATTATTACTAATCAAATAGTTATATATTTTCGAACAATAGAAAATGCTAGGTGTGAATGGTTCACCCTTCAGGTACCTACAACAGTCATAGCCAGGTAGGTTTTTCCAGTCACCAAACTACCGTGCAAAAGACTAATGGGAGATATTAAGAAGGGATCAGTCGGGGATCTGGGCGATCTCGGAAAAATCGAAACAGCAGGTAGCCGTTTATCAGGACTACGATCGACAAGATGCTGTAGGTTGTTAGGGTGGACACAAGATCTAACTCAACTAACACTCGAGACAGACCAAATCCTACTATCAGCCCGTCGAATGCCATGCAAATGCGCCGGAAGGTTTCAGGATCCATCAAACGGATCAGATAGGTACCGAGAGGAATTCCGATAATGACGCTGGGAACGATATAGGGAATAATTTCCATGCTACCAGCGCTGTAGAAACCGATAAACCCGTAAGCAATGGCTGTGAGTGAAGACTCTGTCAGGCGAATGATCCCCAATGCCGCACGGAAGTCTTGTTTTGGATAGCCTTGATTGTTAAAGAGGAGAGCCAAGGGGGGGCCGGAAATTGTCGTCAGGGAATAAAGGGTACCGAGCCCCACCCCAAATGGTACGCCGATAGCTTTTTCAGCACGAATTGGTTTCCGGATGCCCGCTGCCTGGAGAAGAATCAAGGGCAGCAGAAAAAGATAGGTGACGAATTTAATCCAGGCTGGCTGCACCAAAAAGAGAAGATAGCTGCCAATACCCACTCCGACCGCCAGGCCACCAAGAATTGGGGCAACGCGCCAGAAGACATTGGGGATGCTCTTCCGATTGATGAAGAGAACATACGCGTTGATGACGAGTTCGATAAGTACGAGGGCTGGGTTCAAAATGCGATTGGTGAAAAACAAGAGGGCGACAGGAACCGTAATGGAGGAGAAACCGTACCCCAACGCGCCGTTCGCTGTGGCAGCAACAAATGTAATGAGGACAAGAACGATTACGTCCATGAGTGTTTAGCCTTTAGGATGGCCGGCAGCAAAGTCGGCAAGCGAATAATGATCAAGGATCCCAGCAATCGCATCGCGGACTGTGCCCATTACGTGCTGTACGGGACAACGCGTCTTATTCGCATAGGGACAATCGCTGCATTTTTGGTACGCCGTCTTGCTGACGCAGCCGATTGGCGCCAGCGGACCATCCAGGATACGTATGACTTGACCGAGGGTGATATCGTTCGGCTGTTTAATCAGGTCATATCCTCCGTTTACCCCACGTCGGCTGGAGACGAGTCCAGCTCGTTTGAGCGTGAGAAGAATCTGCTCCAAGAATTCAACAGGGATGTGCTGGCGATCGGCAATGTCGCGGCGCTGTAACGTGGTCTTTTCGTGAGCGAGCGTGAGCTCCACCAACGCCCGGAGGCCGTATTCACTTTTCTTTGAGAGTTTCATAATCTAGATTTAGTTTATCAACATTGATTACAATAGAGTAAGCCGCAATGGTTCGTCAAGGTCAAAGTTTCCGAGATGAGCGACCTTCGGTAATCTCACATTTATTCCAGTATCTACTCCCAGCTTTTATTCCCTCCCTGCATCCATTAAGATAGGCGGCGGTTATCTTTCTCCGGCACGAGGCCATTTTTGAAATCCAAGATAGTCTTTTCTTGCCAAACCTGTGGACATCAGGCGCCACGGTGGCTCGGCCGCTGTCCTGACTGCGGCGGCTGGAATACGATGAAAGAGGAGCGGCAAGCGGCGACCGGAAAAGGTCGTCCTGCTGCGATGAAGACAGCTCAGCCCAAGGCCACGCCCATCGGTGACATCGAAGTCGTGGGAGAGGATCGTCGGCTCACCGGGATTGGTGAATTCGATCGAGTTCTGGGAGGTGGAGTCATTCCGGGCTCGGTAATTTTGATCGGGGGCGATCCTGGAATTGGCAAGACGACGCTGCTCTTGCAGGCCTTGCCACGGTTAGCGACAAAGGCAGCGCCGGTTCTCTACGTTTCCGGAGAAGAGTCTCCCCGGCAGATCAAGATGCGTGGGCAACGGCTGGGTATTGAACATCCCCATCTGCTGATCTTGGCTGAAACCTCCCTTGAGCAGATTCTGAAAACGGTGCAGGAAATTGAGCCGGCCGCAGTGGTGGTCGATTCGATCCAAACGGTGTATACGGAACAAATTACCTCCGCTCCCGGTAGCATCAGCCAAGTTCAGGAAGTAGCTGGACAGCTCATGTGGTTTGCCAAGAGGGCTGGTGTGCCGGTTTTCATCATTGGGCATGTCACGAAAGAAGGGGCGATTGCAGGGCCACGGTTGCTGGAACATATCGTCGATACAGTGTTGTACTTTGAAGGAGATAAGGGGCACAGCTACCGGATTCTACGCGCCGTGAAGAATCGTTTTGGGTCGACGAACGAAATTGGGGTCTTCGAAATGAAGGATGTCGGACTCGAAGAGGTGAATAATCCATCGGAGTTGTTTCTGGCGGAACGTCCTCAACGGAGTACCGGGTCGGTGGTTGTGTCGAGCCTCGAAGGGACGAGGCCGATACTGGTTGAATTGCAAGCGTTGGTTTCCTCAACCACCTATGCGATGCCCAAGCGAATGGCGAACGGGGTGGAGGTCACTCGAGTGTCGCTGTTGCTCGCGGTCATGGAGAAACGGCTGGGGGTACATCTTTCCGGACAGGATGTGTATGTGAATATTGTGGGAGGGATGCACGTCGACGAGCCGGCGATTGACCTGGGGATCGTAGCCGCTGTCACATCGAGTTTACGGGAAATGCCTGTCGAGCCGAGGACGTTACTGTTGGGGGAGGTCGGTTTGGGTGGAGAGGTACGTGCCGTCAGTCAGGCTGAACTGCGTATTCGTGAGGCCGCGAAGATGGGGTTCAAACGGTGCATTCTGCCTGAACGAAATCTGGCGAAGCTCGATCCCATCGACGGCATGGAGCTCATTGGTATTCAGGAAGTGCGAGAGGCATTGGATGTGGTGTTGGCGTAGAAAGCGCGAAGCAAGCGGCAGACCAGGCTCGATGCTCGCGCACTGTATTGTCGTTTGCATCGCGATCTTTATGTTGGCTGGTTGTACTCTCATCACATCAAAAGACGAACCACTGCTCAAGCAGGTGACGGCGCAGGAATTGACGGCTCTTTTGCGCCATCGTGAAGCTGCTATCCAATCCCTGAAGGGATTGTTCAGCGCGAAAGTGCGGGGTGGGCTCATTCCCATTGCCTCACGAATGGAGGGCACGGTCTACTATCGTCGTCCGAACGCGTTGCGGCTGAGAGGATTTACTTCTCTTGGAAACGAGCTGTTCGACCTTGTTCAAGCGGATGATCTGTACAGGCTCCGCTTGCCTTTGGAGGGAAAGATCTATACTGGTCACCAGTCCGACATGAAAGATGCAGGGAAGCTGGCTCGATTCTCTCAGCTGAGTGTTTGGGCGGTCGGTGGCGTGTTGGGGACGAATGCCATTGCTAGGGATGAAGTGGTGAAGGTCGTGGAAGACAGAGGCCGATATCGTCTCGACGTCTATGCGCCAGCAACCGGGGGAACGAGCCCCTCGCGTCTGCCGATCCGCCACCTCTGGTTTGACCGCCGACTTCTCGTAGTACAGGAAGAGTGGCTTGGGTCGAGCGGGGAGGTCGAGGCGACGATTCAGTATGATGATTTTAGGCCGCTCGAGGAGTTGAAAAGTATTCCAGCACAAGCCATCGGCGATCAGGATGTTCGGCTATTTCGCCCGTTCAGGATTTCTCTCGAAGATGGTCGCGGACAAGGCTCTGTGCAAGTCATTTTCCACGAGATGCATCACAATCACGCGATACGGGCAGAAGACTTAGGTCAGATCTCATAATTGTCGATGAAGATCCTTGCGGTTGAAACAGCCACGACGTGGCAGAGTGTCGCGATTCTTGAAGACGACTGCATTCTAGCGATGCATGAGCAAGAGGCCGGTGGTGCGCAGGGCTCCCTCCTTTTGCCCACGATCGATCGATTGTTCTCTCAGTCCGGATTGCGGCTTGGCGATCTCACTGGTCTTGCCTGTTCGATCGGGCCAGGCTCGTTTACCGGTATCCGAGTGGGTATTGCCACGTGCCTAGGACTTCGGGGAGCCACTGGTCTTCCTCTCACGCTCGTACCGACACTGGAAGCCATGGCGAGGAATGTTGACGCGGCAACCGTTCCCGTCTGTCCAATACTGGTCAGTCGTCGTGGGGAAGTGTACTGGGCGATTTTCCGTTGGACAGGGAATGGGCAATTCGATCGTGTTGTCAGTGAACAGGTTGGCCCCCCAGGAGCCCTTGCGCAGAGTCTCACCGAACCTACATTGGTATTCGGGGCTGGCTGGTCGTCGATGGAATCAGAGATTCGAGCGGCATTGCCTGTATCGGTCACTGTGACGGTGGGATCACACGACGTCTTCAAACCGTCGGCTATTCACGTTGCGCGCATCGGGCTGGAACGACTTCGATGTGGTGAAATTGCCGGAGATCTGGTGATGCCGCTGTATGTCCAGCGGACCGAAGCAGAAATCCAATACGAACGGTCTGGAGGTGTGTCATCTGTTGCGAGACGCCGACAGCGGGTTGAAACTAAAGTTGCCGAACGATTGGCTCGTGGGCGTCGGCGGTCGGATCGGCAGGATATGTGAGCCGCTACGGTGATGTCTGAATTCCAGATTTTCCCAGCGACACCGGATGTGTTACCGGATATTCTTGCTTTGGAAGAGGCTTGCTTCTCATCCCCGTGGACGCGCAAAATGCTCGAGGCTGAGTTAACAAACAATCAATTTGCACATTTTCTTGTTGCAAGGTGGCGAGAGGAGTTGATACCACAGGCCGAACCCACGATTATCGGGTACCATTGCTTCTGGATTGTCTTTGAAGAGCTGCGATTGATGAATTTGGCGGTACGAGAGTCGATGCGGAGAAGAGGGGTTGGAAAAGCGCTTGTCACCGAAGCCCTTCGTCTGGGATTAGAACAAGCGGCTACTCGAGCCGTCCTCGAAGTCAGAGCCTCGAACGATCCAGCGTGTTCTCTCTATGCTCGTCTAGGTTTTCTCAAGATTGGTCATCGCCCTCGTTACTACACGAATCCCATTGAAGATGCCGTGCTGATGGAAATGCATCCGCTCGTGATATCGAGTGGCCAGCAGCTGGCAAAGGTTTTACCTTAGGGAGGTGGATCAGCTTCAATAGAGTCAATTTAACCAGGAGGTGTCGTTATGTTGACGGAAGATGCGATTGTTGAACAACTTCGCCACTCCAACACCGAATTTCGCGAACTCGAAGCGTCCCACCATCGCCTGGACCTTGAACTGAACGAGCTGCAGAAGCGCCATGTCTTGACCCCGTCGGAAGAAATCGAGAAAAAGCGGATGCAAAAGGAAAAATTGGTGAAGAAAGACAAGCTTGCAGAACTGATTCGTCTCCACCGTGAGCACAGGCTCGAACCGGCGCGGTAGATAGGTTGATCGGCCACCGATTCTGCAGGCGGCTGAATCTGTCGATATGGAACAGGCCATTCATCCGCTCGCCTCCCACATCCAAGGCGTCAAGAGACGACTGATCATCATTGGTGCGACGGTCTTGGGTGCGCTGGTGCTGACCTTCTCTTTTTCCGCTGAAATGGTGGCATGGCTCAACCGGCCCTTTTCAAACCAACTGGCTTTTTATGGCCCAACGGAGGCGCTGTTCGCTTCGATCAAGGTGTCGTTGTTGGCAGCCCTCATTCTCAGTTTGCCGGTCATTTTCTATCAGTGTTGGAAGTTTATCGAGCCCGCTCTGTTGCAGAAAGAACAGCGCTGGGCGATCCCGTTATTCATGGTGGCTGGGGGGCTGTTCGCGGTAGGGCTGGTCTTCTGCAATGTCGTGATTTTGCCGCTCGTGATCGATCTGTTCGTGAGTTTCGGACTCGATCGTGATATCACTCCGCAGCTGAGCGTGGGTACCTATATTGATTTTAACGTGAAATTTCTTCTCATCTTTGGCTGTGCGTTTGAGCTACCCTTAATCATGAGTCTTGTGGCAATGACTGGAGTGGTATCAGCGGACATGTTCGCTCGATACCGCAAACATGCCATTTTGTTGTGTCTCATTGTCTCTGCCATCGTGACTCCTGATGCCACGCTCTTTACCATGCTGTTGATGGCGGTTCCGCTGATGACGCTGTATGAGATCGGGATTCTCGGCGCTCGAATTTTCGGGCGAAAGCCGGACTCAGGGGGGATCGATTTGCCGCTTGACCCGGATCTGCCGATGAATACCGCTGGAACGAGGCTACGATGAGGCATCGGACTGTAAAGGCTCCGTGCATTCGCACGATGGTCTCTGTGATCGCAATGTGGGGTGCTTTTTTCTGCCTGGGCGGCGGGGAGAGTCTCCAGGCTTCCGATCCGCTGAGGATTGCAGAGACTTCGACGGCCTCGGGGCCATCTGAACAATCTGCAGCCAGCGTGCAGGCTCTTGTGATAGGGAGCGATGGAATTCTCTATGCCGGATCCTTCGGGCATGGGATTTTTCGAACCGTGGATCGAGGCGCGACGTGGGCTCCAGTAGGGGGTGGCATCACTGATCCATTTATCTTGAGTTTGGCCTCCGCGAAAGACGGAGCCGTCTATGCCGGTACGTTTCGTGGTGGAGTGTTTCGCTCACGAGACAAAGGGAACAGCTGGCAGCCGGTGAATGTGGGGCTCAAACGGCTTGAGGTCAAGTCCTTATTAGTGGTGGACCACGATCTGTTTGCCGGTACTGGAGATGGCGTGTATCGCCTGCATGGCTCCGAGGATCGTTGGACGCCTGTGACGTCTGGGTTAGACGATATTCTCGTTCATGCACTCGCTCGCTCTGCCGATGGAACCTTATTCGCAGGGACTTCCGGTCAAGGTCTCTTTCGGTTTAGCCCTCGCTCTACTGGTTGGGTACGCATGCGGCATGGATTGAAGGACCATGAAGGAATGATCGAAAATTTCATTCGTGTTCTCGTCATCGATCAGGATCAAAGTATTTTGGCTGGCACGTTCGACGGCGGAGTCTTTCGTAGTACCGACGGCGGACTCACGTGGCGACCAATCAGCCGGGCCCTGCCTAACGACTCTATCCGGGGTGTTGTATTCAGTGACGAAGGAGTCGTCGTGGCAACCGGGAATGGAATTTTTAAGACCATCGATAAGGGCAAGCAATGGATTCCCCTCAATAAGGGCCTGACGAGCCTTGCGGTGCAAGTGTTGATCGGATCGGGTGATAAAGGTCTCTACGCGGGGACGAGTTCCGGGGTGTTTCGTAGCGACGATGGCGCCTCCTGGATAGCCGTCAATCAGGGGTTGGAGGTAGGAATCGCGCCCCCGCCATTTCTCTTTCGCTAAACTTAGAAAGGACGACTGTAATGGCTGAGATAGGCGAGAAAATACGGGCAACAATAGCCGTGACAAGTAAGGGACAACCCATGGGAGAAATCGTACTCAGGTTTTTCTCGGATGTGGCGCCTGGTCACGTTAATAACTTTATGAAGCTTTCCAAGGATGGGTTTTACAATGGGACGACGTTTCACCGTGTTATTCCTGGGTTTATGATTCAGGGAGGGGATCCCAACAGTAAGAATTCAGACCGGTCATCCCACGGAATGGGTGGACCTGGTCATAAAGTAAAGGCGGAGTTTAATAGTACGCCACACAAGCGAGGTATTGTCTCGATGGCCCGTTCGAACGATCCGGATAGCGCTGGATCACAGTTCTTTATTTGTGTCGCAGATGCCAATTTTCTCGATTGGCAATACACGGCCTTTGGGGAGGTGGTCAGCGGAATGGAGGTAGCCGATAAGATTGTCACGATGAAGCGTGACGGGCAAGACAATCCGCTGGAGCGAGCCGAGATGACCGTCACGATCAGTGAGGGGTAACAGAGAGGGAGTAAGAAGTGAGCTGTAAGGAGACCCATAATCGGACAGGGTGGATCATTGCCGGCCTCCTCACTGTGTGCTCTATCCTATCGGCCGGTTGTGCCGCTCCGCATGTGCCAGCGCGAATTATTTACGAGGATCCGGTCAATTTTGTACGATTGGAAGAGGACTCGGAAGTGCTCGCGGAATGGCCACCGAGTCACCATACGCATCCGTTTATAATCGAACCGGATAAATTGCGGACGATTTTGTCGGGTTTGAAGGTGCAGGAGCATTGGATTGCGCTGCAGCGGTGGATGCGGGGGGAGTCTCCCTTGGTTCCAGCCTTCACGGAGGAGGAGTTGGCTCTCTTGTCTATGCGTCTATCCGAGGCGCTGGCTGAGGCGAAGGACAACGAACGAGTGACCTTTTATTTGAGCCAGCCGCAGACCTTCGCTCGGCGCATTATCACGACGGGTGGATTCTACGTTCATGGGACGGAACTGCACATTATTCTGGGGAATTGGAAAATTATTTACGGCATCCCGGCCTATGGGATGATCTATGATCGGCGTTATCCGATGCGACCGACCGCCGCGAAAGGCTTTGATTTAAGGTTTGAACCAGCTGAGGCCGTTGTTCCGATGAAGAGTAGCCTGCTGGATGGGATTTTAGCTAATTCTAAGGACGAGCTCATCATCGATCTGACCAAGCTTGATCCACCTGATCCAGAGGTTTCTCTTATTCGATCGTGCTTGAATCATGAGTCTCTGTGTTAGTACCAGCAGGTGACACGGTTCACGCTCGACTTGATGCAGGCAGCGTTTGCTGGAAGACTCGAAAAATGAAGCGAACGTCTTATCGACTGCTTAGGCCAAAAAGATACATATGGGGTACTTCCATTAGCGCTTCGGCGATGGACTGCCAGCCGAGCTTGCTTTGACCTTCAATGCGATCACAAAAGCGTATGGGTAGCTCATCCACATCCGCACCCAGCTGCATGGCCCGCCAGGCGAGCTCCACTTGAAAGATGTACCCTTTTGCTCGGACGGTAGCGAGGTTCATCCGCGTCAAGAGCTCACGACGATAGCAGCGGAATCCTCCTGTCCAGTCGTGGATGGTCGAGCCCAGGAAGAGGCTGACGTAGCTATTCCCGCAGCGAGAAACGAAACGACGGCGGGCGTTCCAGTTCTCGGTCCCGCCGCCAGGCACGTAGCGACTTCCGATCACCAGGTCGGCAGTGTGGCTTCGGTGTACCAGGCGGGGTAGGTCCCAGGGCGCATGGCTGAAGTCACAATCCATTTCAATGATGAGACTATAATTCCGCTGCAGTGCCCACGTGAATCCCGCGAGATAGGCTGGCCCAAGTCCTTCTTTGTGTGGCCGGTGCAGGACGTGTACATGCCCATATCGACCACTGAGCTGATCGGCTAATTCTCCAGTCCCGTCTGGGGAGTTATCATCAACGACTACGATATCAGCGACAAGATATTGACTGATTGCCCGAACAAGCGCCTCAAGATTGCCGCGTTCATTGTATGTTGGGAGGACAATGAGAATCGATTGTTTGAAATCGAACGGTGAGTCGGGGATGAGAGGTGTACCTGCCCCCACTTGGGAATATCCTAGAGACTGGTTTTCAGTAGAATGAATAGCAATGCGTGCGCTGTCAGCGCCACGGGTGATTAGCGCTTCAGCGAGTTCAAAGTTGGGTACAGCGTAGGCTTCATCCATGCCCAGCTTCCGGAGAGGCGTTGCACCATCCTCCTTTCCGATGTGATGGAAATGTATGAACGGTGGGGGAGTTTCATCGAACAGCGGAGCGATTGATGGGCTACTGGACATGGCGTTGTTCAATGAATTGTTCGCCTAGGGCATGGCATAGTATGGTGAAGGTTGACCGGTCTGCACACGAAAGATATGAGAAATAGTGGGTGTACGATCCGTGACGCTAAAGAAGAAGTGGTGGAACGACAGAGGACTCTCCTTGTTGAAATCGGCGGTATTCTAGTCGAGAGCAGAGAGGTGCGCAAGAAGAGATTCAGTCAGCTATGTCAGAGCGCTGGTTACGCGTTTTGACAGTGCGGGAACGGCTATGCTACAGTCCGCGATCCGTTGATATTGCAGGCTTTTCTATCGCTTAACCTCTGAAGGAACACTGTTATGAGCGGGACACAGACGCACGTGATTGTTGTGGCAGGAGCAGGACCGGCTGGGCTGGCTGTTGCCAGCACGCTCTCGAAAGCCGGCCACGAAATCATTATTCTCAATCGTGATATCAAATTCGGTGGATTGGCTGAATACGGGATCTTCCCCTCTAAGCTGAAACTCCGCGGCGGGCTCAAGAAACAGTACTGGGAACTTCTTCAGCAGAAGAACGTCCATTATTTTGGGAATGTCTCCATCGGGACCGGAAAAGACCTCACGGTCGAAGATGTGCGCGAGCTGGGTGCGAACGCGGTGGTTTTCACGATCGGTGCGCAGGGGACCAAGGCCATCGGAGTCGAGGGGGACTCTGCTCAGGGCGTGTTTCACGCAAAAGATGTGGTCTATCACTTCAATCGTTTGCCGGGCTTTGGCGACCGTCCATTTGAAATGGGACAACACGTCGCTGTGATCGGGGCGGGAGATGTGATGGTAGATATCGCCCACTGGTTGGTCCGCTACAAGAAAGTTGCGAGGGTCACGGCCATCGTAAGACGGGGCCCCGTGGAACGTAAGTACAATCCAAAAGAGATCCGCAGCATTTGTGCCAACATGGACCTCGAGGGGATCAAAGCTGAGTTTGAGCGCATCAAGGACCGTCTTGCCAAGGTTGGCCAGAATCCCGATGAGGTCTTGAAGGCGCTCACAGACGAATTTACCAAATGTGAGGCGAAGGCATCCGAGACAAAGATGGGCTTCCGTTTCCTTGCGTCGCCGAAGCGTATTCTGGTTGACGGCAATAATCGGGTTCGTGGACTTGAAATGGAAGAGAACAGACTTGATCCGAAGGGTGAGGATACGGTTGCAGCGGGCTTGAAGGCGTATTACGAGTTTCCTTGTGATTCCGTTGTCTTTGCCGTCGGCGACAAGGTAGATGAGACGGTTGGTCTACCCTATAAGAATGGCATGTTTACTACCAACCCCAACAAGACTAGTAATGATCCTGATGATGCGCTCTTCCAGGCCTACGATGAATCTGCAGGCAAGGTGATGGACGGCGTATTTTTGGCTGGTTGGGCTCGAAAAGCCAGCGAGGGCCTCGTCGGCGTCGCAAAGCGCGACGGAGATTGGTGTGCAGAGGTGGTTGAACGGTACCTTGCAACTAAGGCGGGAGAGGGAGACGCCAACATTGTTCTGGATCGCTTGCACGCGCGCTTGCGGCAACGTCAGAGTCGCCCGGTCGACGTGAATGGGTTGCGGGCGTTGGAGATGGCAGAACACTCATTCCTCGAGAAGTCCGATTGTATCGGGGAGTTCAAGTTTTCAGCCAATCAGGAGATGCTCAATTATATTGAGCAGAGGAAAGTGTGAAGTATCGGGAGGCTTCATCTTCACGCATGTCCCCATTTGAGTTTTTCCCGCAACACTTCGTAGTAGTGACTTTCTGGAAATCTGATCAATTGGGTCCGATAGTCTGAAGTTTCAATGACTGCGGTGTCTCCTTGTGTGATGGAGACACCGACCTGCCCATCAAGTGTGGCCATCGATCCCTCATCCTTACTCGTGAGCGTCACTTCAATGACGACGTTGCCCGGTACGATTAATGGGCGATGCGTCAGTGTGTGTGGGCAGATTGGCGTCAGGATGAGCGCCTGCAGGGCGGGGTTCATGATAGGCCCTCCGGCTGAGAGCGAGTAGGCTGTTGAGCCTGTCGGTGTGCCAATGATCAGGCCGTCCCCTCGCAGATTCGTCACGAACTGGCCATCAATGGCGATGTGGAGTTCAATCATGCGAGCCAGGGTCCCTTTGCTGATGACGACATCGTTGAGTACGATGCCTCTCGCAACGGTTTCCCCATGCCGATGGACGTGGGTGGCCAGCATCAGTCGTTCATCAAGAGTAAAATCGTTGGCAAATACCCGTTCGAGGGAAGGATAGAGGTTGTCCAATCGGACTTCCGTCAAGAAGCCCAGGCCTCCCATATTGACACCCAAGATGGGAATGCTCCGTTCTGCTGCGAGCCGTGCAGCATTGAGAATAGTGCCGTCCCCTCCGAGCACCAAGAGAACATCGGCTTTCTGAGCCAGTTGAGTCTTGGGAATTCCTCCGACCTCGTTCAAGAGTGCTGCAGATATAGTATCGAGCAAGACATCAATGTTACGGGCACGGAGCCAGGCAGCCACGCCGAGTAGCGTGTCTCTTACTTCGGGGAACTTGGGCTTGGTTAAGATTCCTATGCTTTTACTTTTCATGGATACCAGGCATATGGTTGGGCAAAGAAGGAGTGTGATTGTATCGGGATGCTGATTTTCATGTCAACGGAAAGTCCATTGAGGTTCTGGTCCTGTTGACACAGCAGAACAAGAGAAGGGATAGAAGTGAGGTGGTCTTCAACGCGCTGTCTTGTTCTCCACTCAATCTTGACTCTCAATCATACTGTGGTTAGAATCACAACAAGGTTTTTCAAGGGGTTTGCTCGAACGCGGCCAGGAGTTTCTACTCTCTGAGAAGGAGGCAGGATGTTCGAACGATTCACGGACAAAGGTCGAAAGATCATCATCCTCGCACGCGAGGAGGCCGAGCGGCACCAAAATGACTATCTAGGGACTGAACATCTCGTCCTGGCCATCCTCCGTGAGTCTGATGGCATTGCCCTTATGATTCTGAAAAAGATGGGGCTTTCTACTGAGCAGATCAGGTTGGAAATCGAGCGAAATCTGCCCGGTGGTGGAACGACGATGACGTTTGGGGAAATCCCATTTAGCCCACGCGTGAAGAAGGTCATTGAATATGGTGTTGAAGAGGCTCGCCTGTTGGGCCACAACCACATCGGTAGTGAACACCTGCTTCTTGGACTGTTGCGGGAAGAAGAGGGGATCGGTGGGAAAATTCTTCGGAGTTTGGGCGCGAATCTTCTGACGGCGCGTCAGCTGACCGTCACATTTTTGCGGAAATCTGCTCCACGTGAGCGTGATCGAAAGAGCAATACCCCGGCGTTGGATGAGTTTGGCCGTGATCTGACACAGATGGCTCAAGAAGGTCAATTGGACCCGGTGATTGGTCGAGCTGATGAAATCGAACGTGTGTTGCAAATTCTCAGTCGGAGAAGTAAAAACAATCCCGTCCTTATCGGCGAGTCTGGTGTGGGAAAGACCGCGATTGTCGAGGGACTAGCTCAACGCATCATTCAATCTGAAGTTCCTGACAACCTGCTCTCTCGTCGGGTCATCGCCTTGGATCTAGGGTCGCTCGTGGCAGGCACAAAATATCGTGGACAGTTTGAAGAACGCCTCAAGGTGGTCATGAAGGAGATTGTCCAAGCGGGCAATATCATTATCTTCATCGATGAACTTCACACCCTCGTTGGGGCTGGGGCTGCGGAAGGGTCTATTGATGCTTCCAATATGTTGAAGCCGGCCTTATCGCGCGGCGAGATTCAATGCATTGGGGCTACGACCTTGGATGAGTACCGAAAGCATATTGAAAAAGACGGTGCCTTGAAACGGCGATTCCAACCCATCCATGTTCAGCCGCCCAATCTCGATGAAACGGTCCTCATTATCCAAGGGCTTCGGGATCGATACGAAGAGCATCATGGAGTGGAAATCACGGAAGATGCCATTGTTGAGGCTGTGAAGTTGGCGGATCGGTACATCACCGACCGGTTCCTTCCGGACAAGGCGATTGATTTGATCGACGAAACGGGCTCGCGTGCCAAACTTCAGACCTACGCCCTCCCTTCTGAATTGAAAGCAATGGAGCAAGAGCTGAAGAAGGTGTCGCGAGAGAAGGAGCTCTCGATCTCCATGCAGAATTTCGAAGAGGCCGTACGGCATCGTGAGGAAGAGGAGCGGCTGCGCAAGCTGCTCGACGAATCGAAGCGAGAATGGAAGAAGAATCAGGAAAAGAACAAGCCTGTGATCGGTAAAGAGGATGTCGCCTATGTTGTCTCAAAAATGACCGGTATTCCGCTCTTTAAGTTGGAAGAAGAAGAGTCCAACAAGCTCTTGCGCATGGAGGAGTTTCTCCATAAACGAGTCATCGGTCAAAATGAGGCGATCTCTGCGGTTGCTCGTGCCATCCGTCGTTCTCGTGCCGGTTTGAAGGAAGCCAAGAAGCCCATTGGCTCGTTCATCTTTCTCGGGCCCACAGGTGTCGGAAAAACGGAATTGGCCAGGACATTGGCAGAGTTTCTGTTCAACAGCGAAGATGCGTTGATTCGTGTCGATATGTCTGAATACCAGGAAAAATTTACAAGTTCGCGGCTCTTCGGTGCGCCTCCCGGCTATGTGGGGTATGAAGAAGGAGGGCAGCTGACCGAGAAAGTCCGCCGTCGGCCTTATTCTGTCGTATTATTCGATGAAATTGAGAAGGCGCATCCGGATGTGTTCAATGTTCTCCTTCAAGTATTAGACGACGGCGTGCTGACCGATAGTCTTGGACGAAAGATTGACTTCAAAAATACGGTTGTCATTATGACGTCCAACATCGGGACGAAAATGATTCAGAAGGGTGTTTCTCTTGGTTTTCAGAGCACAGAGGGCGAAGCCGCGCGTCGGAAGAAGGAAGAAGTACTCGGAGAGCTTCGGAAGTCGTTCAGTCCAGAGTTCCTGAACCGGATCGACGAAATCGTGATCTTCCATCAGCTGGAAAAAGAGCAGCTCTACAGCATCTTGGATATCCTGCTCCGTGAGTTGAACCTCCGCCTATTGGATAAAGGGATTGAGATTGAGGTCGATGATGAAGTCAAGCAATGGCTTATCAAAGAGGGTTATGAGCCGTTGTACGGAGCGAGGCCAATGCGTCGGGCGATTCAACGTGCCATCGGTGACCCGCTCTCCGATGAGCTCATCAGAGGACGCTTCAAAGAAAGCCGCAAAGTGAAAGTGGTTCTGCGGGATGGAGCCCCGGCTTTCATCGAGCAGGAGGCCATGGCTGGAGTCTAGTGCCCTTTGTGATCGTTCACGTTCCCAGGCAATCGTGAGCGGCCTCTGTGGCGGATCGCTGCAGGGGCCGTTTTGTTATTCAATCCCATCTGGTCCATTCGTAACGAGATGTCTTCCTTCCCCAATCAGCCTGGATTTCAACCTGCGACTCAATGGCGTCCGTGCCCGGTCCTTGGAATCGAGTCTTCATGCGATGAAACAGCTGCTGCCGTACTCAGTTGTGCCGGAGAGGTGCTTTCCAACGTTGTATCTTCACAAGTGACCGTCCATGAAAAGTTCGGAGGCGTCGTTCCAGAATTAGCCGCACGGGCCCATCTTGGGATGATCAATTTGGTTGTCGAAGAAGCCTTGGCGACCGCCCACGTCTCAAAACATGCTCTCGGTGCTGTGGCCGTCACCCAGGGACCTGGATTGGCTGGGGCGCTTTTAGTGGGAGTGAATTACGCCAAGGCCTTGAGCTACGGCTTGGGGATTCCGATCGTCGGAGTCAATCATCTGCAAGGCCACATCGCCTCCGCATGGCTTGCCGATCCGACATTCCCGTTGTCCTGCATTGTGCTGGTTGTATCGGGTGGCCACACTCATCTCTATCGCCATGAAGTCGGTGGTCGGTGTACCCTGCTGGGACACACTCGCGACGATGCCGCCGGTGAAGCGTTCGACAAGGGAGCCCAAATGCTTGGCTTGGGGTATCCAGGTGGACCGGCCGTTGATCGAATCGCACGTTCCGGAGATCCAGAGGCCATTCGATTTCCAAGATTCCACCGGGCAAAGAACAGTCTTGAGTTCAGTTTCAGTGGTCTGAAGACGGCGTTGTTGTATAAGCTACGAGAAATGGATGGTTCTCTGCGACCTGATCAGACCGCCGACTTAGCGGCCAGTTACCAAGAGGCTATTGTGCAGGTCTTGGCCACGAAGGCTTTTGTAGCCCTCAGGCAGTCAAACCTGACTGCGCTTGCAGTTGTAGGAGGGGTTTCAGCTAATTCACGGTTGAGGGTTTTGCTGAGCGAGCGTGCGGCACGTGAAGGCATTCGCCTATCGTTGCCGGCTATCGAGTATTGCACCGACAACGCTGCCATGATTGCCTCGGCGGGGCACCAGTTGCTGATGAATGGAGAACGACCATATGCAGATCTTGATATCAGCCCGACTGAGAGATTCGAGACGATTCATGAGGAAAACCAATCGCATATCGGTTTCTCTAAGGGATAAGGAGAACGCCCATTCCTGATATCCGAGGTCAGATCACAGGACTGCGTACCAGCCAAGTCGCGTCGGTTGAACGACTCTACCGACGTCGTGTCTCACCCGACAAGGTCATGACCCCGGAGCTCGCAAAGGCAATGGCCCAACTGACCATTGAGCTTCGTCGCCCGATTGGCGTGCTGTTGACCAGGCGTGGACAAGTTCAGGATGTGATTGTGGGAACGGAATTGACGTTGTCTTCCACCACGTTGACCCTGTTCCGTACTGGCGCACGATCGCTCCGTGGCTTGAGGTTCATTCGAACGCAATTACACGATCAGCCCATCAGTCAAGAAGTGCTGACAGACCTCGCTTTCTTGCGACTTGATTTGATCGGCCTACTCTCTGTCACGGAGTATGCTCAACTAGGCAATCTGTATCTCGCTCATCTGCTGGCACCCAATTCGACCGGGGGATTGTTCAAAGTGCTCAAGGCTGTCCCATTTCACAATCTTACACTGATGTTCGACCAGTTCATTGAAGAGCTTGAGGCAGACCTTCAGCAGGCGCGAGCTCATTATGCCATTGAGAGTGGGAAGGAATCGGCGATACTTGTCAGCGCTTCTGTCAAAAGCCGGTCCGAGCAGGAAGAGCGTTTAGCCGAATTGGCGGAGCTGGCAACTTCCGCCGACGTCAGGGTGGTTGACCGTGTCGTGCAAAGGACGCCGGACGGGCATCAGCGCTATCTCTTGGGCCGCGGCAAGATGAAGGACGTTCTGATTCAGACCCTCCATCGGGGCGCCGACATGGTGATCTTTGATCAAACATTGTCACCGGCTCAATTGCGAGCCATTTCAGAGATGACTGATATCAAGGTGATCGACCGGACACAACTGATCCTGGATATCTTTGCCCGCCGAGCCCACAGCCGTGAAGGCAAAGTGCAGGTGGAACTCGCGCAGTTGCGGTACCTGCTTCCACGATTATCTGGGAAGGGCACCCAACTCTCGCGGCTGGGTGGCGGGATCGGTACTCGAGGGCCGGGTGAAACCAAGCTGGAGACTGATCGTCGCCGTGTGCGAGACCGCATCACGCATTTAGAACGAGAGCTGACACAGTTTGGGCGCCAGCAAGACCAACGTCGGTCCAGGCGAGACCGGCACGGACTCCCTGTCGTGTCCCTCGTAGGCTACACAAACGCCGGTAAGTCTACGTTGCTCAATGTGCTAACAAACAGTCATGTGTCAGCTCAAAACCGGTTGTTTGAAACTCTGGACACAACGAGCCGTCGCCTGCGGTTCCCGGAGGATCGCGAAGTTATCATCACCGATACGGTAGGATTTATCCGGGATCTTCCGCAAGAACTGGTCGGCGCCTTTCGGACAACGCTCGAAGAACTACGAGAGGCTGATCTCCTGCTGCATGTTGTCGACGGCAGCGCCGCAGACATCGACATTCAGATTACCGCGGTCGTCGCCATTCTTGAGGACTTGCATTTGAACGCGATACCGAGATTAGTGGTGCTGAATAAGTGTGACCAGGTGTCCCCTGCGCGCGCGGAGTTGCTCTGCCGACGGTATGGAGCCATTGGTCTGTCGGCGCTCCAGCCCACGACACTTCGTCCTCTCTTCGCTCAGCTGGAAGCATACGTGAGATCTCTGCCAGTCGATGAACGTCAGATTGCTGGCCTGCCGCTGCAGGACGATGCGCTGGTGCTTGCATCTCGTCGGTAACCTCTGCACAATCGGGCCGCCATGAAGAAAGTCAAACCCACGAGGATGCCGTCCGTTCTCGACCGTCCAGCGCAGATTGCGAGGAGTCTCCGTCACGCCATGCCGGTGGCTGTGATGGAATTAACTCATCGTTCTCCATGGGAACTGTTGGTTGCCACCATTCTATCCGCGCAGTGCACGGATCAGCGAGTGAATCAGGTCACGCCGGCTCTCTTTAAGCGGTATCCCACACCTCACGTGATGGCGAACGCAACGTCGACGGAACTGGAGGCGTTGATCAGATCAACTGGTTTTTACAAGAGTAAAGCGAAAAACTTGATTGGTTGTGCGCAGGTCGTTACGGCGCAGTTCAAGGGGCACGTTCCCGATACAATGGAAGAACTCACAGCGATACCTGGTGTTGGGCGAAAAACAGCGAATGTACTTCTTGGGGCCGTATTTGGGAAGCCGGGTATTGTGGTCGATACACATGTGCGACGGGTGGCCAACCGACTCGCCCTGACCCATTCGAGTGATCCCGAGCGAATCGAACGTGACCTGCAAGCGGTGTATCCGGAAACCCAGTGGACGGGTGTATCTCAGCGGTTGCTCCTTCATGGTCGGTATGTGTGCCTTGCTCGAAAGCCTCGCTGTCTTGTTTGCCCGATCTACGATGTCTGTGAGTGGGAAGGAAAACTACCGACATGATTAAGAGTATGACAGGATTCGGCCAGCGACAGGGACTATGGTCCGACGGGACTGCCAGCGTTGAAGTGAGATCGGTGAACCATCGTTTTCTTGAAACCTCCATTCGTCTGCCGAAGTCAATGAGTGGGCTAGAAGAAAGCTTCAAGAAGACGATCCAACAACATTGTGTACGTGGAAGGGTTGATCTCACAGTGTTGCTACAAGGGAGTCGGGGAAGTGCTCGCGTAGTGCAACTTGACGTCGGACTAGCGAAGCAGTACCATCAGGCTCTCCGTACACTCCAGCGCACGCTGAAACTTAAAGGCTCCATTGACATCGGACTGATGGCGAGTTTTCGCGATGTTGTCGCGCTTTCTGAGCAGGCGGTCGACGATCCTAAGCTCACAAAAGTGGTGGAGAAATTGGGGCTGCTCGCGGTGTCGGATATGGTGAAAATGCGGGAGAAAGAGGGAGCCTTGCTTGCGCAGGATATCCTGGCTCGGCTGGAGCACGTGCGTGAGTGCAGGAGATCGGTCTCGTCCCGTGCTCCCTTCATTGCACAGGAAACCTTCGACCGTATGAAGCAGCGAGTGGAGAAGTTGTTGGCAGACGCTATCCCGGACATCCCTCGGCTCAATCAAGAGTTGGCCCTGTATGCGGATCGGTGCGACATTACAGAAGAATTGGTCAGACTAGACACGCATATGATACAGTTTGAGCGTGCGCTCCAAGGGACCGAGTCGGTGGGAAAGACATTGGATTTTCTTCTCCAGGAATTAGGCCGGGAGGTCAACACCATTGGATCGAAATCCAACGACGCGGAGATCAGGGCCGATGTGGTGAGAATGAAAGCCGAGCTTGAGCGTATACGTGAGCAGATACAGAATGTCGAATGAGTACCACGATGCCCACAAGTAACCTTCCTTCGGGTGTGACGGAGGCTCGGCAAGCTCCTGAACGTCGGGGCATTCTCTACATCATTTCAGCTCCGTCAGGCGCAGGGAAGACGACTTTGTGTAAACAGGTTGTGGCGTCGGTCCCAGAGCTGTGGCATTCGGTGTCGTTCACGACCAGAAAACCGCGTCCAGGAGAAGAACACGGACGCGAGTACTTCTTTATCGATGAGAACGTCTTTCACGATATGGTTGCCAGGAATGAATTCTTGGAGTACGCCCACGTATATTCCAATTGGTATGGCACACCGCATAAGCCATTAATGGATAAGATGGAGCAGGGTATCGATGTCTTACTGGAAATCGATGTCCAGGGTGCGCTTCAGATTAAAAAGAAATTTGGTGATGCCGTCTATATTTTCATTCTCCCTCCATCGATGGACATTCTGCGTGCTCGACTCCAAGGTCGGGGATCCGACTCTCAGGAGGAGATTGTCCGCCGATTGCAAAAGGTGAAAGAAGAAGTCTGGTGTTTCAGGGAATATTATTACATTGTCCGCAACGATGACCTGATGCAGTCTCTCCGTGAGCTGCAAAGTATTTTCATTGCGGAACGTCTGAAGACCAAACGGATGGACCTGCATTGGCTTGAGCAAAGCTTTATTCTTGAGAAAGATGCAACATCGCCGGGAACGGAGCCGTCATCCACTTTATAACGAGGGAGCTAGACCGACTATGATCGACATGCTGAGTTTGTTGCCGCAATACACGCCCAATGAGTTCGATTCACGCCACCGCCTGGTGATCGTCGCGTCACAGCGGGCAAAGCACTTGACTCAAGGCGCGAAGTCAACCTGGTCCTCTCGTTTCACAAAGGAAACAACCATGGCACTCGACGAGGTGTTGAGAGGTCATGTCAGGTATATGACCGGCAAGGAAGCCCGCGATGCCATGAAGGAAGCCAAGCGAGGGAAAGAGGGTGAAACCGAGCGCATTGCGATGATGACCGGAGAGGATGCCCGCGAAATCAAGAAGGAACTCAGTGTTTACGTCGATGATACGGTACCGCCGACAGTGGTTCCGGCTGAGGAGTAGGCATTGGAGGAAGCACAGGTGCCGACCAATCCGCAGGGCAAGCGGCTTGTTCTTGGGGTAACGGGCAGCATCGCCGCGTATAAAGCGGTCGGGTTGCTTCGATCTCTTGCGCGTGATGGTGCCACCGTGTCAGTGGTCATGACTCAGGCTGCCACGAAATTTGTGACTCCTCTTACGTTTGAAGTCCTGTCAGGAAGACGAGTGGCGACGGACCTCTTTGAATCTCATGAAGAAATGGTTCATCTCGCTGTCCCAGAACAAGCCCAGGCAATTATCGTGGCGCCGGCGACGGCCAATTTTTTGGCAAAATCGGCTCTTGGTCTGGCGGATGATCTGTTGAGCACGATGCTGTTGAACGCTCGGTGTCCCGTGATTGTCGCTCCGGCCATGGATGGGGACATGTGGACACACCCCACGGTTGTTCAACATGTGCAGGTGCTCCGAGCTCGTGGCGTCGTTGTGCTTGATCCTGAAGTCGGTCCGCTGGCCTCAGGACAAGTCGCACAAGGGAGGTTTCCGGCAGAGTCACGAATCATGGATGCAGTGCATGCCGCACTGAACCCTCGGCGGGATTGGCACGGACAACGGGTGTTGGTCTCCGCGGGCCCGACTCAGGAGCCTATTGATCCGGTTCGATTTATTTCGAACTATTCTTCTGGGAAGATGGGGTATGCCATTGCAGAAGCCGCGCGGGATCGAGGTGCAGAGGTGGTCTTGGTAACAGGGCCGTCCTCTCTCACGCCTCCTCCAGGAGTGGCGACGGTTTCAGTCAATACAGCGAGCGAGATGACCGATGCGTTGAGTCAACATTTCTCTGCTGCTACCGTTCTGATCATGGCTGCAGCGGTTGCCGACTTTCGTCCAAAAAATCAAGCTGCTCAGAAGCTCAAGAAGCAGGGGAAGTCTGAGCTCGTGCTTGAGTTGGAAGCGACCCCGGACATTCTCGCCATGCTGTCCGCGCGTCGGACATCGCAAATTGTGATTGGGTTCGCGGCGGAAACGGAACACGTAGTGTCGCATGCGAAAGACAAGTTGAGAGGGAAAGGGCTGGATCTCATCATTGCGAATGATGTCACGCAAGCAGGAGGTGGGTTTGGCAGTGACGACAATGCGGTTGTCATGCTTTCGGCCGCGGGTGAACAGCGAGTCCTGGGTCTGATGCCCAAGCGGCGTCTGGCCGACGAAATTTTGACTGTTGTGCATGAGCTCTGTCTCATCTCGCCTCGTCGCGAGTCCCTGGTGGAGTGAGTCAATCTATGGCGTCAGAATCAAAAAAAATAGGGAATGCCGCTGAAATTGATCGGTTGGCCTTAGTCTTTGCTAAAGATCCAGGGTCCAAGGTGTTTATTCCCCTGGCAGAAGAGTACGGCAAAGCTGGCATGTGGGAAGAGGCGGTTGCTGTTCTTGAAGATGGGCTGAAGGCCTATCCAGGTTTTATCACGGCCATGGTGGCCTTGGGTCGCGCCTATGAGCAGATGAACCAACCGGTCAAGGCGAAGGCTCTTCTTGAAGAAGCCATCAAGGTGAGTCCCGACAATCTTCGTGCGCATCGAATATTGGCTAAGCTCTACACGGCGCAAGGGTCTAAAGAAGCGGCTATCCGGTCGTGCAACGTCATATTATTGATAAATCCGCATGACCAAGAAGCCTTGTCGCTTTGTGCCGGGCTCAGTGTGCCGACGACTCAGGGAATGGAACAATCGCAAGAGGCATTGCCTGAGAAACCTGTGGAAACTGCGAGTCTTGACTCTGACCGTCTTCACGGCGAGGGTATGACATCCGTCTTCGATAGTGCGGCGATGGCACCGAAAGATGGAGCCAACGGATTGTCCAGTAGTGTATCTCGTTCAGAAGAAACGCCTATCCCTATAACGGGATCCACGGCTTCGGCTGCACAGAAAACAAGAAGTCCAGCGATCGCACGGTTCGAGCAGTGGCTCAACTTGATCCAAGACCGCCGCCGAGATCCCCAAGCCTCTTCTTCACTCCCCTCTTGAGCTTTCCCATGACTTCACTGGTTTGACCCCCTGAGAGGGGACTGCTAGAATGCCCCCCTTGACGTGGTAGGGTGAGGCTGGTGGAAGGGGGTATTGCACACGACATGTTGCGGATCCTGGTCCTTCACGGTCCCAATCTGAACCTGTTGGGTAATCGAGAGGAGTCCATGTATGGGACGACGACTCTTGATGAGATCAATGCGTCATTGGAAAAGCTGGGTAGTGAGCTTGGAGCTGAACTGGTTATTCGTCAGTCGAATTTTGAAGGGGAATTAGTGGGCTGGATTCAGGAAGCACGACACGGGTATCACGGCATTATCATCAATCCAGCGGCCTACACGCACACCAGCATCGCGATACGCGACGCCCTAGCCGCCGTTGAGTTGCCCACTGTTGAGGTTCATCTGTCTAACATCTATCGGCGTGAAGAATTCAGGCAGCATTCATATGTATCGGGGGTTGCATTGGCACAGATCGCCGGGTTTGGTGCCAACGGGTATCTCTTGGCCTTGCGAGGATTGTGCGAGCACATATCTGCTACCGGATCTACGGGGTCCTCTGGTGGTCGCACCTCAGTAGACGGAGCGAAGATAGAGCGGCATTGAGGAGATCACCGGGCCGGTTGTGTTCTTCATAAGAAGGGAGTTGCGAGTGATTTCTACGGTGGATTTTCGTAGCGGCGTACGCTTGATGGTCGAAGGCGAGCCCTTTCATATCGTCGACTTTCAACACGTCAAGCCTGGCAAAGGTGGTGCCTTCGTACGGACGAAGTTGAAAAGCTATCTCTCCGGAAATGTGTTGGACCGAACGTTTCGCTCAGGCGAACGGTTTGAAGAGCCTGATTTGGAAGAGCGTGATATGCAGTTCCTCTACGCGACCGGAGCGTCCTATACGCTGATGGATACAGAGACGTACGAGCAATTGACGTTTGAGAAGAGTCAGTTGGGAGAGAACGTCGATTTATTGAAAGAAAATATGGTCGCCAAGATCCTCGTCTACGAGCATCGCCCGATCGCCGTTGAGCTGCCAAACTTCATTGAGCTCAAGGTCGTGGATGCGGATCCTGGTGTGCGGGGGGACACGGCAACTGGAGGAACCAAGCCGGCGGTCGTGGAAACGGGGGCGACGATCAAAGTTCCGCTTTACTTGGAGGTCGGCACCGTCATCCGGATCGATACTCGAACCAGATCCTATGTGGAGCGTGTTCGGTGAGCCGTCGTCGACCTGCTCATTCAAAGACTAAGGCTCGTCGGATTGTGTTGCCGCAGCCTGGGGAGGAGATTGGTCATGAGCTCTCACTCACAGGGGGGGCGCCCAAGCAAATCCAAGAACTGATCGACCTGCTTCGGCGTAATAATTTGACCGAGCTTGAGTTTGAACAACAAGGCATGCGTATCCGCGTCCGCCAGGATGTCGCAACCAGACCGCTCGCGACATCGGTGCAGGAGTTTATTCCTGCTCCGCCTCAACAACCGATGCATGCCACTTCAGCCACGACATCCGTATCAGACGCAAGCACGGGTTTTCTGACCGTCACGTCGCCCATCGTCGGCACGTTCTACCGATCGCCCTCACCCGATGCTGATGCATACGTTGAAGAGGGGGATTCTGTGAAGAAGGGACAAGTGTTGTGCGTCGTCGAAGCGATGAAACTTATGAATGAAATCGAGTCGGAAGTGGACGGTCGCCTTGTGAAGATCTTGGTAGAGAATACAAAGTCAGTGGAATATGGGCAAGCACTGTTTCTGATCGATCCCACATCCGCTTCATAGGTCATTCTAAAGGCGGTTCTCGCCATCGTATCGGAGCCGAGACGTGTTTAAGAAAGTTCTGGTCGCCAACCGCGGAGAAATCGCGCTGCGAGTGATTCGCGCCTGTAAGGAGCTTGGCATCAAGACCGTGGCGATTCATTCTGAAGCGGATGCGCTTGCCCTCCATGTTCGAGCAGCCGAGGAAAAGATATGTGTGGGGCCGGCTGAATCGGCATTGAGCTACCGAAATATTCCCAATGTCTTGAGTGCCGCAGAGATTACGGGTGCCGATGCGATCCATCCCGGGTATGGATTTCTGTCGGAGAACGCCCATTTTGCTGAAGTCTGCGAGTCAATCGGCATCAAGTTTATCGGACCGAGCTCGGAAAACATTGCCATGATGGGGGATAAGGCGAAGGCACGTGAAATCGTGGCGAGGCGGGGCCTTCCGGTCACACCCGGGAGCCCAGGCGAATTGCGCAGCGAGGAGGATGCCTTGCAGGCGGCGCAGACGATTGGCTTTCCGGTCATTATTAAAGCGACGGCCGGAGGGGGCGGTCGAGGTATGCGTGTCGTCAACAAGGCCGAAGACCTTAGCCGGGCCTTTCAGGCTGCGCAGGCTGAAGCGAAATCGACCTTCGGTAACGACGGGGTCTACCTCGAACGGTACTTCCTAGAGCCGCGTCATATTGAAGTGCAGATCTTGGCCGATCAACATGGTCGGGTGGTGCATCTCGGGGAGCGGGACTGCTCGATTCAACGACGACATCAAAAACTGGTCGAAGAAACACCATCCCCGGTGGTCGATCACAAACTGCGTCGTGAAATCGGTCGGGTGGCCGTAGAGGTGGTCAAGGCTGCCCATTACCGAAACGTGGGCACCGTCGAATTTTTGCTCGATAAAGACCGAAATTTTTATTTCATGGAAGTGAATACCCGCATCCAGGTCGAGCACCCCATCACTGAAATGGTCACTGGCATCGATTTGATTAAGGAACAGATTCGTCTGGCCGCAGGTCATCCTCTCTCCATTCGACAACAGGATGTCGTGATGACTGGGCATAGCATGGAGTGTCGGATTAATGCCGAAGATCCAGAGAAGTTTACGCCATCTCCCGGGATGATTACCAAGTACAGTCCGCCTGGAGGGTTCGGAGTGCGAGTCGATTCCGCCATGGAGTCAGGCTCGGTGGTCGTCCCGTACTATGACTCGATGATTGCCAAGCTGATTACTCATGGCCGCGATCGCCAGGAATCAATGGCTCGTATGAAACGTGCGCTCGGCGAGTTTGTCATCGAAGGGATTAAGACCACTCTCCCTCTTCACCGTCGGATCCTCGATGATTCAGACTTTCAGAAGGGCCATGTGTCGACGACGTTCCTGGACCGGTTCTTGGCCGGATAATCCTACGAATTTTTCCCTCCTCAATTACTACCTTGACCGCGCTTCGCCATCAAGAGATCTCATCCCTTGGTGGGCCGTTGGGCTTGTGTTAAGCTAAATACCTGGGTTTGAAAGGGAGAGCCACCGCTCGCGTGAGCCGAGAGGTGCATCGATTCTTGTCTTCCTGTTAGGATAGAGAGACCTCGGGGACTATCTGTAGGATATATGCGACGTATCGCCTTGATTGTCGGTGTTGTAGCCATTGGACTTGCCATCGGTGGCTACGTGTTTTTTAACGGGGAGCGGAAGACCCCTGTTCGATACCGAACAGCAGCGATTGAGTTAGGCCAGGTTATTTCTACTGTCAGTGCCACGGGGACGATCAATCCGGTTGTATCGGTTCAGGTAGGTACGCAAGTGTCAGGCATGATCAAGAGCCTCCATGCGGATTTTAACTCGCGGGTAAAGGCTGGGGATACGGTCGCAGTCATTGATCCTGAACCCTTCAAGGCTCGCCGAGAACAGGCTGCCAGCAATCTAGAGATGGTGCGCTCAAACGTTGCGCGATCCAAAGCCGACCTGGCGCAGCGAAAACGAGAACTGGAGCGCGTGGAATCCTTGTTGCCTCAGCAGTTTGTGTCACAAAATGACGTTGATGTTGCATTCACAAATTTTCAAAGCTCGGAAGCACAGTTAAAGGTTGCTGAGGCGCAGGTCAAGCAAGCGGAAGCGGCGTTGAATTCGGCTGAGCTGGAATTGAAATATACCGTCATTCGGTCGCCCGTTGATGGCATCGTTGTGGCGCGTAACGTAGAGGTTGGCCAGACGGTTGCGTCCAGCTTTGCCACGCCTAATCTGTTTCTGATCGCCCTCGATTTAACCAAAATGCAGGTTGATACCAATGTGAGCGAGTCGGACATTGGAGGGATGGCCGAAGGGAAGGAAGCCGTCTTTACTGTAGACGCCTACCCCGGTGTGACCTTTACTGGCACTATCAGGCAGGTACGACTCGCACCCATCAACGTTCAGAACGTCGTCACCTACAATGTGGTGGTCGGAGTGGATAACAAGGACCTACGGCTCAAACCCGGTATGACGGCCAATGTGTCGATCATCGTGGCACAGAAAGACCAGATCCTGAAGGTTCCTAATGCGGCTCTCAGATTTGCGCCTCCGAAGGGTGAGGGGAGTCGTCGGGAGGCCGATGGGCACGTACCAAGCAGGCATGGAGGAGGTCCGACTAAACTAGATGCTGGTACGCTGCCGTCGAAAGTTATCTGGAGGCTGAGCGGGAGCGGTGACCTCACTTCTCTGACGGTTCAAACTGGTATTTCGGATGGCCTCACCACTGAATTACTCTCCGGCGGTCTCAGTGAAGGGGATCTCGTTGTTGTCGGTATTGAACAGCCGTTCGGCGAACGAAAAGGGAGTGACTTGCCGCCGGGGTTCGGGAACCAGCAACGCCCTCGCTCTCGATGAGGCCGCTGATATCTCTCGATCGCGATGTCGAATGTCGCTCGTCGGCGGATAAGGCATATGTCACCCCCATCATTCCATTTTCATGATTTGCGCTGGCGGCGCATAGGGTGAGCTAGGTCTGTGAATCCATTGATCGTCGGCGAAGATATCTGGAAGGTCTATCGAGTCGGTGATGTTGAGGTGCAGGCTCTGCGTGGGGTGAGTATCACCATCGAACGGGGTGAGTTCGTCGCGATCATGGGGTCAAGCGGATCCGGGAAGTCCACGTTGATGAATATTCTCGGTTGTCTGGATCAACCCACCAAGGGACGGTACTGGTTGAACGGCGTCGAGGTCGGACAATTGCGGCCCGACCAGTTGGCAGAGATTCGGAATCAGCAAATCGGTTTTGTGTTCCAGAGCTTCAACCTCATTCCCCGTACCAGTGCCCTGGAGAACGCTCAGTTACCTCTGTTCTACAGAGGACTGTCTCTAAAAGAACAGCGTACGCTTGCTTCCGCTGCGCTCCAACGCGTTGGATTGAAGGGGCGCGAGCATCATTCCCCCACGCAACTTTCAGGTGGCCAACAACAACGGGTGGCGATTGCTCGGGCGCTGGTGACCTCACCCTCTTTGTTGTTGGCCGACGAGCCAACCGGAAATCTTGATACGGAGTCCAGTCAGGACATCATGGGGATTCTTGAAGGATTGAATCGTGAGGGTATGACAGTGATCCTGGTCACGCACGAAGTCGATATTGCCGCCTATGCGTCGCGTGAAATTGTCGTCAAGGATGGTCAGATCCTCAGCGATCGAGCAACCAAGGAGCGGTCGCATGCAGTGGGTGCGTAAATGCTAGCGTTCATGTGGCTAACCGTCATCACGGCGTTGAGAGTACTCGGGCGAAACAGACTGCGCGCAGGCTTGACCATGCTTGGGATTATTATCGGAGTTGGAGCGGTCATTGCGATGGTCAGCATTGGAGAAGGGGCGAAACAGGCGGTGCAGAAGCAGATCGCCACGATGGGGACCAACGTCATTATGATCTTTCCCAGTTACATGACCATCGGCGGCGTGCGGGGCGCACAAGGCGGTGCCGTCACACTGACGGTTGCCGATGCACTGGAACTAAAGAAAAGGATTCCCACTCTGTCTGAAACGGGGTGGCTCATACGAAGCACCATGCAAATCGTGAATGGGAACCGCAATTGGAATGGGTCGGTTCAGGGAGCGTCACCCAGCTATGTCACGATTCGAGACTGGTCCTTCAGCAGCGGAGGATCCTTTACTCAAACAGATATGGAGAGTGCGGCCAGGGTCGCGCTCCTTGGACAAACCGTGGTCGAAAACATCTTTGAACCGGGTGAAGAACCAGTTGGCGCGATCATTCGGATTAAAAATGTCCCGTTCCGAGTCATTGGTGTTTTATCTCCTAAGGGCCAGTCTGTTCAGGGAACCGATCAGGACGATGTCGTTTTTATCCCCTTCACAACTGCCGAGCGAAAGGTCTTTGGAACATTGTTCCTGGGATCGGTCGGAGGAGTGTTTGTTTCGACGGAACGAACCGAGGATCTGGCAGATGCCGCAGAGCAGATCCGTCAGGTGATGAGGGCTCGACATCGCTTGCAGGGTGAGCAGCCGGATGATTTTACCATTCGTACGCAGGTCGAAATCGGAAAGGTGCAGGAAGGGACGAGCGAAACCTTGACGGTCATGTTGATGATCATCGCGTCCGTCTCGTTACTTGTCGGCGGCATTGGGATCATGAACATTCTGCTTGTCTCCGTCACTGAGCGGACGAGAGAAATTGGAATTCGGATGGCGGTTGGAGCCAAACGCTTCCACATTCTCATACAGTTTTTGATCGAGGCGCTGACGCTCAGTGTGGTCGGTGGCTGTATTGGCATCCTGTTCGGAGTGCTTGCGGCTCGCTTGACGACGGTGATTGCCGGTTGGCCAACCATTATTTCAAGTGATACCATCGCCGTTGCGTTTGTATTTTCCGTTGTGGTGGGCCTATTCTTTGGTTTATATCCCGCCAATAAGGCTGCTCGGCTTAATCCCATCGACGCATTGCGCTACGAATAGGCGAATCACTCACCGGTGTCCCTTCCTACGCATTCATGTCTACTATTGTTTCAATGGCCCGGACCTGGGGATCGCCGTCCTGGTGCGCAAGATCGATGACAAATGGCGCTGGGTATTCCGTGCCCCCTGGCTGGTGGGTGATGGTGATGATCGGTTGGTGCAGTTTTTCTTGATGGAGTTGCGTGACTACTGCCACCTCTTGCGTATTCAGCCGCACCTGACTATGGATGGGGTAGATACCGATTCGTGCGATGAATAATGACACAATTCGTTGATCAAGCGTGCCTTGTCGAGCCTCCTGATACAGGCGTTGAAATGTGTGGTGAGAAGTCAGTGGGGCAGTCCCGCCGAATCCAGTGGTTAATTCATCGTATCGATCCACGACCATCAGAATGCGTGTGGGGTCGGAAGTAAATTGTCCTCGTGACTCTTTCGGATAGCCGCTGTCATCAAGATAGGCATGATGATTCGCGATAAGATGAAGCGTGGCGGCTTCAATTCCCCTTTTCCCCTCCAACATCAGAACGGCACGGCGGGGATGGGTCTCAAATTCCTGTCGGTTGGCCTTGGAAAGGTCTGACGAGACATGCGTATGGCGGACAATGGCAGGTCGGATCTGTAAGAGCCCAATGTCATGTAAGAGAGCGGCGGTTGCAAGCTCGTGCAGCTCCAGGGGGTTGAATTGGAAGGCTTGTCCGACCACCAGTGACAGCGTACAGACTGCCAGTGCATGCTGGCTGAGCGTGGAGTCGTCGGTCCGGTTTTGACTCAAGGCCATGAAAATAGCAGAGTCGGTGAGCGTTCTCATGGCGATCGTGATTTCTTGGACCGCTTCGGCTGCCTGCTCAGGGTTGACCGTTCCTGTCTTCGCAATGGTTGTAAAAACGGATTGGACCGCTTGATCCATCTGTTGCTTGGCCAGCTTTGCCTGGGCATATTCTTCGTTCAGCTGGGCTAACGGCTTGGGGTGTGTCAGGCTCGAAGTCGGTGCTGTCGTGGGTGCAGCCTGCGTGATATCCGTTGCGTGATGGGGCTGAGAAGTGATTCCACGGTCGAGGTCGATGTCGACCATCTTCACTCCTGCACGCACTAATTTGTCGATCTGGGAAGACTGTTCAATCAGGAATGAATGGCGGAGTAAGGGGGAGCGGAACCACGACAGGTCCAGACGGGCGACGTACATTCCGATCTCAAGTTCACTGACGGGAACACGTGTTGTTGCCATCAGAAGGTCCGTCCAGTAGGAAGCAGGGCTGTAGATATAGTTCTCTCAGATATCGGCGTGAATCAGAAAGAACTGTAGCCGAGCGAGTGCTGGAGTGAGTGGTTAGCCTGAGTGAGAAGGAGGGGCAATGAACGAGAGCGAGACTTCGATGCGAGGGTCGGCTTTGTCAACATGCTTATACAGATGAGTTTCGATAATGCGGTTATCGTTTAAGCCAAGCCCTTCACAGACCGCATCTTGGGCGATCTTCAGACCGCCATCCAGGTCGCGCCGTAAGGCGGATGCGAAAAAGAATCGGATCGAGAGCGCGAGCGGCTCCGATCGAAGTCGATTGTGCAAAGAGGATTTAACGGGGGACTGGGCCAATGCCAGCCATACGCACTGGCCGACGTAGGTCTTGTACGTCCGTCCGGCGGAGGATAGCAACCGACGTCCATTTACCGTTGCATATTGATGGTTGATGCTGGGGGGGACGGGCAATGTGACTTTGATCGTGTCCGATGTCACGACTGGGAGATGCAATGGTGTCCGTAGTGCAGTCTCTGGGTTCGATGGACCAGATTTGGGTGACTGAGTCGTACCGCTGATCGGCAGTAACTTTTTGGGGATGGATGGGAACCGTGATGAACGGAGGTTGTATCGAGATCGGTCGGATGGCATGGAGCCGAGCTAGAGGAGATTTACGATCTTTGCCATATTCTGTTCAAAGCGATCTTCAGTACGCGCAAGATACCGACGCCATTCGCTTGGGTTCCAAATTTCCATGCGGTGATACAGGCCGACGAGTATGATTTCTTGATCCTCATCGACAGGAACCAGTTTTCTCAAGCGACCAGGAATTAGAATCCGCCCGGTCTTATCGATATCCGATGAGCCTGCCTCGGAGACGACAAAGTGCATAAACAGACGACTCTGGTCTTCATCCAGAGACGTCCGGGTCCGTTCAAGGACCTTTTCCCACTCTTTCGTGGAATAGATCAGCAAGGACTGTTCCGGACCCTTCAGGAACATGACGGTCTGACCGTCAGCTTCGATCTGTTCGCGGATCGGTGAGGGGACGATGAATCGTCCTTTTTCATCAACCTTGCAAAGGTATTCACCTGCAAACATTGTGATGTCCTGTAGTTAGGAATTCACGGCAGTTCTGGTTCGGTCGCGAATCCATCGCTCTAGATCCGAACGGACGAATCGCCATTCCTTTCCCAGCTTGAAGGCGGGAATCTGTCGACTCTGAAGATAGCGATAGAGGGTACGTTGAGTAATCTTGAGATATTGGGATGTTTCCATCGCGGTCATCAGTTCGCTCTTCGGGGCCCTGCTCATCACTCCACCTATGGCCAGATCGAAAAATCCGCATTCTGCCTCCAGCACTCACGTTATTCTAGAGGCGACCCTGAGAATGTCAAGCGAAAATATATGACAGTGCATGTCAAAGGCCATCACCGCCTCCTGGCATTCCCTCACCGTCATTGGATTGATCCATCATCGCTTCAATATCGTCGACGTCCTCGCCCATTTCCTGTCCCATTTTCTTCATCAAACGGGCGACGCTCCGAGGATCATTCTCATCAATCCCTCCGAGGTTCGCTGGATCTGACAGTGATTCGAGTCGAGCTTCCTCGGACTTGGGAGCGGCAAATCGAGATAGGAGACGCTCCATCCGCGAGCCGCCGCAATGCCGACAGGTGGCCACGCTAGGATTGCGCGGATTCAATACCAAGACCGAGGATTTCCGGTGACAAGCCTGGCAAGTGTACTCATAAATCGGCATCGATCAACCTCCCAGGAGCTTCAGCGATGGTGGGCGCTGAGCCATGATGCGGTCGGGAATCATAGTGGGATCCATTGTGCGCCCTAACGTTATCACAAACACGTCGCCAGACCCGGCCTTCCGGAGGGTCTTGGCGCACTCATTCACCGTCGTACCAGTCGTGAAGACGTCGTCGATCAGAAGAATGCGTTTCTTCACAATGGCATCGGGGTGTCGGAGGGCAAATGCTCGACGAAGGTTTTTCAGACGGCTTTTGCGGGATAGTGTGGTCTGGGCTGGAGTAGGAATGGCTCGGATCAAATTCGTGTACGCGATGGGAATATTGAGGGTCCGTCCGATGTCACCGGCAAGCAGGAGGGACTGATTAAATTCTCGTTGACGGAGTCTCTCAATGTGCAGGGGTACTGGCATGATCACATCAATGGAATCGAGGGGAGGGAGTCGGGCGATCATGAGGGCAGCCAGTGGAGCCGCCAGGGAAACTTTGCCCCGATACTTAAAGAGGCGGATTGCATGCTGGAGTGGAGGTGTATACGGGTACAGAGTCCAGGCCTTGGTATACGAAGGTGGATGTTCGGCACAGGGTTGGCAAACATGGTGTGGGCTGTAGGTCGTGGCAATGGAAGAATGGAAGGGGTGATCACAACGGGCGCATCGAGAGTCAGGCATGAGGGAAATCTTACTCCAGCAGTCCGAGCAAAAATGGGGGATCGGATCATCTGCTAGAAGCGAGTTACAGCTCGAACAATGAACGGGAAGAAAGAATCTGAGCGCGCGGCGCAGGAGACCTGCGGCCGACTCTGTGACAGGATTGGCCATGGACAGCCTTTCGTTTGTGTGTATTCCACTTCTCTTTATGGCGGCGAGCCTGCCGGTGTCAAGGTTGTCGGCCTTCGATTTATTGTGCTATACGAATGAGAATGACCGTACACCGGTCGACCCGTCATTGGAGAGAATGGACCACCGATGGTGACATTGAAACAACTCTCCAAAACCCATTCGCGTGGAGAAGCCATGGTCACGGCGTTACGCGATGTCAATTTAGAGATTCGACCTGGAGAATTCTGTGCGTTCGTGGGCCCCAGTGGCTGTGGGAAAAGTACTCTGCTGAACCTCGTCGCGGGTTTGGACCTGCCGACTTCAGGAGAGATCCTGCTCGATGGGCGATCCACCCACAATCTGACCAGTTACGAATGGACGAAGATCAGGCGTGAAACGATCGGGATTGTTTTTCAAGCCTTCCACTTGGTGCATGGGTTGACGGCTGAAGAGAATATTGCACTGCCTTTGATGTTGCGCGGGGAGAATGGGCGGGAGATAACAAAACGGGTCGGAGGTATGTTGGAGTGCGTGGGCATGAGTCACCGGCGCCGACATCGACCAGCTGAATTATCCGGTGGAGAGCAACAGCGAATAGCGATCGCGCGGGCGTTGGCACATGGGCCCCGTCTCCTCTTGGCCGATGAGCCGACGGGCAATATCGATTCTCAGCAAGGAGCAGGCATTATGGCGCTTATTCGTGAGCTCGCAATGGCTGAAGGGCAGACGGTCCTGCTGGTGACGCACAGCCTACAGGCTGCGCAAGCAGCCGACTATGTATGGACCATGCGAGATGGACAGCTGATCGCACGCACTGAACGTATGACTGAACTGGCAACTTCGTGATCGATCTTTCTACAACGATCGCGGGCATCACCTTTCCCAGCTGTTTCATGAATGCATCGGGAGCGCTCTGCGTCACACGGGACGAACTCGAGGCTCTGGGGAAATCCGGCGCGGGGGCGATCGTCACGAAGTCGATGACTATTGAGTCGCGCCAAGGCAACCCTACGCCACGGTATTATGGATTTCCCGGAGGATCGATCAACTCGATGGGCCTTCCCAACCTCGGCTATCGAGCCTATGCTGAGTTGATCCCTCACCTCAAGCGGTTTGGAAAGCCCGTGATCGCCAGCGTGGCCGGACTCGGGGAGGAAGATTTTCCGACCATCGCGGAAGCGATCAATGCAGCCAAGCCGGACCTTATTGAGGTCAATCTCTCTTGCCCCAATATTCCAGGGAAGCCCCAAATTGGGTACGATCCGGAAACGTCTGAGCGCGTCCTCAAAAAGGTTCGGCCTCTCATCACAGTTCCGATGGGCGTGAAGTTGCCACCGTACTTCGATCCGGCCCACCATGAGGCCATGGGGAAGGTCCTTGGGCGTTGCGGAGTCGACTTTCTCAATATGATCAATTCGGTGGGCAACGGCTTGGTTGTGGATTCGGAACGCGAAGCCGTCGTTATTAAACCAAAAGGCGGATTTGGCGGGTTGGGTGGGCGACTGATCAAGCCCGTAGCCTTGGCGAATGTTCGCGCTTTCTATAAGTTGTTTGATGGGAAGATGCCGATCATCGGAACCGGAGGAATCGTTGAGGGGATGGACGTGTTCGAACATTTCCTGTGCGGTGCGTCGGCAGTCCAAATCGGGACGGTGTTGGTGGAGGAAGGGTTGGATGTGTTCGGACGACTGGAAGCGGAATTGACCGAGGTTTTGACGAGAAAAGGATACCAGTCGATTGTGGAATGTCAGGGACGGCTTAAGGAATTATGAGCCTATTTCATGCCGAAGTTGCGAGGGAGCAAGTTTTGTTGCAGCGCCTGACGCAGGAGCTGGGCGACGTTCCGAACATTGAGTCGGCGCATCAAGTTGAAACGATGGACTTCGACCGTCCGGACGCTGATGTCCAGTGTCCCGCCGATCTCACGATTGGTATGGCCCAGCGCGACCAATCGAAGAATCTCGCGTTGACGGGGCGTAATATGCAGAGAAGGTTTGGAACGGTGTCCCACCCGATGGGGCGGGCGTGCGGTGGTGTGTTTGCTTCTAGCCATCTGTCCTCCTCTGGAAAAAGTCTGAGGTCAGTCTAGCAAACGACCGGATACGTGTAAACGAAATGACTGATTTGTGCCGAGCGCGCGGATGTCTAGATCGGAACTGATGAGACGTTTCCCAGCAGAAAGCTTATCTCACGTTCAATGCCTGCCTTTGTAAGGGTCTTACTCCTTCTTCTTACCGCGCATGTCCGGCAATGGCCGTTACGCACGCTGCTGACGATCGTCGGAGTGGCGCTCGGCGTGTCGGCTTCCGTCGCCGTGCGGACTGCCAACGTTGACGTGTTGAGGTCCTTTGAAGAGGCGGTCCTGACGGTGGCTGGTCCCACGACTTTGGAAGTGTCAGGAGGGGAGACCGGGCTTGATGAACAGGTCATTAGACAGGTCAGAACCATCGCCGGCGTAAGATCTGCATCGCCGGTGATTCTACAGACGGCCGTTCGCATAAGAGGAGAGCACGTCGACCACGCGGTGCAAGTGGTGGGGCTGGATCTTCTGGTCGAATTCAATACACGCGGGTTCCGCATGAACCAGCCGTCAACGGAACGTCAGTTGATGGGGATGATCGAGCCACAGGCGGTGTTCTTGGGAGCCAATTTGGCCACAGAGTGGAACCTGTCGGTCGATGAGGAGGTTGATCTTCTCCTTGGATCCAGGCGTCTCACCTGCCGGGTTGCAGGGATTCTTCAAAATGGGCAGGACCGACCTTCCTCATGGGAACGCATGGCTGTGATGGATATCGCTGCGGCACAAATTACGTTCGGGATGGTTGGGAAGTTAGATCGAATCGATATCGTGACCGACCAACAAAAGACCGTCGATGAGGTCGCACAGGATCTACGGGCTGTTCTACCTCCCTATTTGACGGTGGAACGGCCGGCCAACAGGACGAGGCAGGTTGAGCAAATGGTGCGCGCCTTCCGTCTCAATCTGACGGTGTTGAGCTGGGTTGGCCTGTTAGTTGGGATGTTTCTGATCTACAACACGATGGCATTCGCCGTCGCCCAGAGGAGACGAGAAATCGGAATCTATCGAGCCATTGGGATGACTCAGTCTCGGGTGGCAGTATTGTTTTTGATGGAAGCCGGGTTCTTTGGATTGTTGGGAGGAATCGCCGGAAGTACAACCGGAATGGTGCTCGCGCAAGAGCTGGTGGCTTTGCTCAGTCAAACGATTTCGGATCTCTATGCTCCAGTCGGGGTCGGCGAAGGAGGGCTATTCCAGAGCGGCCAATTCTGGAGCATGATGCTCGAAGGCATTATGATTGGGTGCGTCATGTCCATGATTGGTGCCGTTGGTCCAAGCCTTGATGCCAGCCGCACCACGACGGTACGAGCGTTGGCTCCTGGTGATTATGAAGCGAGCCAGCAGCTACGAGTGGGGATGCTCGCCATCATGGGACTGAGTGTGCTCGCCGTTGCGGGGCTCTTGAGTCTGCCAGGCCCCATCAATGGGGTTCCTATTATGGGGTACGCGGCAACGCTCTGTCTGCTGGCCGGTCTTGCTTGTCTGGCCCCGATCTGTGTCACTGGATGGCGGCGTCCGCGACAGTATGTGGGACGTACAGGGGGAGCAGGGGGAGTCATGAGGGGGATTGCCGTGGAGCATGCCTCGCGCAGTCCAGGCCGAAACGGAGTGACCGTCTCTGCCTTAATGGTGGGATTAGCCATCATGATCGGCGTGCTGGTCATGGTGCGAAGTTTTCGACATACGGTCGAACTCTGGGTCACCGATACGGTCTTGGCCGATCTGGTCGTGGCACCCTCACTGTGGCTGCGGGGCACGGAGATCGGAGGCGCCGGTCGGAGTCTCCCACCGACCTGGTTGACCGTCTTGTCTTCCATCCCTGAAGTAGCCGCAGTCGATAGTTATCGCGATGTTCGAGTGGAGGTGAACGGCCAACGGGTGGCTATCGTCTCACGAGATCTGCGATTACATGCCCAATGGAGCCGGTATCTTGTCCGCCAGGGTGATTCTTCAGAACAGCTCGTACGGGCAGCCGATACCCGTGGTCTCCTCGTCTCTGAGGTATTGGCTAATCGGCTTGGGGTGGAAGAGGGATCAACGCTTGAAATTCTGACGCCGAGCGGCCCCGCGCGATTCCCGATCGTGGCCGTGTTTTATGACTATTCGACGGATGGGGGGAAGCTGCTCATGGATCGGGCACTGTACCAGTCGCTCTGGCATGATGATTTGGTCACGGTATTTCCCGTGTACATGAGCGCTGGGTCAAGTATTGATCGCGTGAGAGAACGGATCCTAGAAAAACTGAGCGGCGCAGCCGGCGGAGGGCTTCCGCCGCTTGTGATCAGCAACATCGAGTTACGGAAAGAAATTCTCGACATTTTTGATCGCACATTTCTGCTGACCTATGTTTTGGAGGCCATCGCGATCGTGATTGCCATGCTGGGGATTGTCAATACACTGGTCACGTCTGTCCTTGAACGTCGCCGGGAATTTGCGACGCTACGGGCCATCGGCGGCAGCCCGGAACAAATTCAACAGCTCGTGTTATGGGAGGCGGCCTACCTCGGCGTAGTGGGGATTGCCTTGGGCCTTGTTGGTGGCGGGCTACTCTCGCTGTTACTGATTAAGGTCATCAATAAGCAATCATTCGGTTGGACGATTCAGATGATTGTTCCGATCGGCGCACTGGCCCAGGCCGTGGCTCTCGCGGCGGTTGCTACCTTGGTGGCGGGCTACTTCCCGGCCCGGTGGGCGGCACGACAACCGGTGGTGGAAGGCTTGCGGGAGGAATAGGGGCTACGACCATGTTGAACGTGATCAGCAGGGACTGCTTACGTGTTAGAGCCCCGTCCGTACTTATCTAAGAGGGTTTGAAGGTCTTCAGGAATGGGCATGGGCTGAAACGGAGAGACCCGCGCCCCGCCAGTATTGCCTATCGGCACCCACATTCGTGAGAACAGCAGAGCTCCCAGGATCCGAAACAGTTGACCGGAAATTTCTACGCAATCTCGACGTCTCCAACCAACCTTCAGCATCCACCAGTGTGTCCGCGCATGGGCAACCGAAAATGATTGTCCTAAGATGTGTGCCCGCTCGAGATGGGAAAATGCCTGGTCCAGTGCATCCGCATGATATCGCTCCACTGCCGCCTTCATCTCGGCACAATAGGCTTGTTGCAAGACCGGATGCATGTTCATCTTTCAGGGGCCGTCACTGCGCACTGTACGCGACGACATGGTTTCAAAACCAGGATGTCGGCGGAATGAAATGATCAGAAACGAATGGTTTTCGTCTGAGCTTAACTTGAAAGATGGCAGTATAGTCCGAGAGAGAAGCTAGATCGAGATACTCAAGGGATGCGTGTCCACCCCAGTGGACGGCGGAAAGGCCATAAAATATCCCTGGCACCAGCAGACTTTGTTTGGTGGCGGTGGGCCGGATTGAACGGCCGACCCGCGGCTTATGAGTTAAAGTAGTAGGTCAAGCAACGTGAGATTTACAGCATAATTAGAGGGGATACGTGGACAGGAAGTGACACAGATAGCCCATATGTTCGTACCTTTCGTACCCAGGACCTACCCGCTATGTAAATCGTTTCGGCTCCCTGAACCAACCGGGGGGTATCCTTGCGCCAAGGTACGTGGGGGCGGCTACGGTTACTAAGGTACCGCGTGCTCCGGCTTCGCCTAGAAGCCAACGGTCTCTCCTTCTCCGGTAGGGGGGTAGGCTTGTTTCGAGTAGTGTGCGAGGGTTCGTCTGGAGATTTTTGAGAATTAAGAAAAAGCCACCTTGACATGGCGGGGGGGGATTTGAAGCCCCTTTATCGAAAGCCCAAATAGCATTGTCAATAGGGAATGACGGACTTCTTATATTGCTCGGCGGTCCGATTCACGCAAAAGCAGAACAGCGCGCCCTCCAGTTTCATCCAGAGGAGTGGGAATTTGTACGGGCGTCTGAGCAGTTTCGATACTGCCCGCTCACCATAATGGAGCAGCGCAAAGCGTCTTGCCGTTTTCACTTGCATGGTGGTATTCCACCAGCGCACAAGCGGCCACAATCTGACCTCCAGGCTGCTTAGGAGATGCTGCTGGACCAGCGAGGCAAAGAAGGACCGGCGCAAGCCCTCACCGTAGGGCACGGCGGGATGGCAAAAGAGGACCACGGACCCTAGTTTCGACTGACCAAAGAGCTGTCTCGGCACGCCCGCCTCTTCCGCGATGCGTCGAGGGATCGGGCGATCATATTTTGTCCACATGCGCCAGGGGTTCATCTCGGGTGATTCGGTCATCGCCAGAATATCCGCTTTCCGTCGTGCGCCGATATAGGGCAGTGGGAGATGGATCAATCCTACGACCAGCCGCCATTCAGACAGGCCATGTCCTCCAAGATCCCACCGCCGAATGTCCGTATCGACGTGGGCGCGGTCTCCTGAAGTCGATCGTGGATACCAAATCTCTCCGAGTGTCCCGGTCAGCAAGAGACTCACCGTCGAAACATGCGGTTTGACGCCCAACAAATTGGCGTCCTGCGAGAGATGCAGGGCCGTGTAGAAGAGCGATTCATCGTCAAAGTTTCGGGTGTAGACATCGCGAGCAAGCTGCGTATAGCGCAGCCCCAGCACGTCACAAATGGCGCTCCCATCATCATCCTGGAGTGGGCCAGTCTGTTGGTGGGCCAGATGCGCGGTACTCTTGGCCTGTGTCACGGTAAACACACGGTCAATCCCATAGGGTGCGGCGAGGGCATTGACGGCGGTGGAGTCATAGCCCTTTGACTGGGTGGAGAGGATCGGCAAGGGCCACGTCCGCGCCCCATCGCGGGCATTGGCGACGATGCTGGCGTACCGCTCGCGGAGATACTGTCTATAGTCCTCAAAGTGATGAAAGCGCGGCGGCATCCGCTTCTCGGTTTCCAGGATCTTGTCACTGGAGACCTCAAGATTGCGATACATCAGCCGGCGCACGCTGCCCTTCACGGTCTGCATCTCCCGTTGGTAATCGTTCAGACCGTTCATAATGGAATCGCAGGCCCTCGCGTAGGTCCGGCACTGTAGGGGATCGAGGCGATCATTAATCGTTGTCAGCAAGAGTGGGAGAGAATTGGAGACGGTCACGCGCTCCGCTTCAGTCCTATAATAGAGGTAGTCGGTCGTGGAGGCGCTACTGACGAAGCGCACGGACTCACCGGTCATCCTGCCACCGGTCCCAAACACACAGTCCGTCTCTCCGAAGTCGCCCTTCTCGAAAGGTCCATCCCACACGCCTTCGATCCAGAGGGAGTCACGGACTTCGACCTTCGCGCCGTGACGGAGCGTCACGATGCCGTTTACCTTGTCAACAACAGCGACCCAGGCCAGTTGCGGGAGTGAGGGATGGCAATGTGTGGTGAGGCGCATGGCGACTGACCCGTCCCGAGAATGTAAACCGATGGTTCATCTATTGGTCAGGTTTGGTACCTTAACGTGGACCTATGAAGGTTGGCAAGTACCACCTAAAGAAAGGGCGATGGATGATGATTGAGTGTGTATGGAGAGAGATATCCCTCTGTCGATCCAGCGTGTTTTGCTCTCAACACTGGGATGGAGTGCGATTGAGTTGGACCTGGAATCGGGAGCAAAACCGGGAGTAGAAAAACTCGAACCCTGGGCTCACACGGAATAAGACTAATCTCCGACTCCCCTTCCATCATCTGGTCCTTCACGTCCATTTAAGCCCTGAGAGGGGTTTGTGGACAGAGGTGACAGACAATGGTCGCTCTCGCAACCCCACACGCTGCTGAGAACCAATCCTACGCCAGGAAATACCAACATTTTATCCACTCAATTCTTGCGCCTAGTTGGTGACCCTCCTAGAATAAACCTCCCTGCGAGGCCCCTATGCCCTTCTCGATTCGTTTCTGGTGGTCGAGAGAGCAGGGAGCCTACGCCCCCTCATGATTCTGGCCACCGCGCACACACCAGACGTGGGCGACGTTGACCTTATTGCTGTTGGCCACGGAGCCAGTTAATAAATGCCCCAACCACGCAACTGTAGGATCTTCCGCATTTGTCGTCGCCGACCAATAGTCGGCAGACCCGACAGTCAGAAACGGCTGGCCCGACTGGAGGGTCGGGCCTGGGGGAGGTACGGAGGGGTGCGCCAGGCTCGCCAGTTCGTGCACCGAGGGCAGCCGCCAGCCTTTGCGGTTGCCGGTCGTGCGGGCTGTGCATTCGCCCCGCACCTGAAACAGAACGAGCAGCAGGGCAATGACGTCAAACACCGCCATGCTCAGAGCAAAGTAGTCCGGGTAGTGCTCCACACCACCCACCAGGTAGGGAAACAGGAACACCGGTAGAGCGCCCAGCGGATATTCTGGCTGAAAGTCCACGTAAGGAGCGCCTCCAGCTCCCTAGAGCTGGGCGGAGGTTCGGTATATGCCTACGTCGAAGCCAGAACCCCATCCGGCGTAGTAGACCTGGAGCAACCGCACGATCGCCCAGAAAATCAGGCTCGCAGCCACCAAGAGCGGCGCTTGTGATGTGGCGGATCGAAGCCGTGGACATGCCAGAACTGATCGCTCAGAAAGGTGGCGATAATTTGCCGACACCGGCGTTGTGGTCAAAGCATTTTTTCGTGACACCATTGACGTTGATTGTTTCGCGTCAGGCCATATGGTTTGCGTCTTATCACAGGCGTCTGCTACCCTCGGCTCCGCTGCGTATCTCTGGTTGGATCTCTGTCTCAGCCTCAAGAAAAACGGTACGGATATGACGAAGGTGGACGCTAGACTGCGTATGATGGACTGGGTCGTACCGCTTGGATTCGGGACGATTCTGTTCTTTGCGGTGCCTTTGCAAACGGCTCTGGAATTGAGTTGGGATGAGGGATACGAGCTGATGAAGGCACTACTTGTGAGCCGCGGCTATGCTCTCTACCTCACCGTATGGAGCGATCAACCTCCGGTCTTCACTGAGCTCCTGGCCCTGCTTTTCCGCGTTTTTGGAGCATCCGCTTTCGTCGGTCGGCTGCTGACCCTCTGTTTTGCCATGACCCTCGTGTGGATGTTATGGAAGCTCGTCAGCAACAGCTTCGGATTAGCAGCCGGTCTGATCGCGACAGCATTGCTGGTGTCGTCCTCATCATTTCTTGAACAGAGCGTCGCGCCCATGACCGAGCTGCCGGCAACGACGCTGGCTCTCGCGTCATTACTATCAGCCTCACGCTACAACTCCACGCGCAGAATGCGGTGGCTTGCGCTTTCGGGCGTGCTATTCGGTTGCGCATTGCAAGTGAAACTTACCAGTGCGATCTTTCTGCCGGCGATGGGTGTGGCATACCTGGACAGGAATGGCCGGAATCTTCGCACCGACCTTCTCCGCGACGTTGCGGTTTGGTTCGGAGCGGTCCTCGTGACGTGGGGCCTCATCGTCCTGAGGTTCTACGGAACGGATACCGTGTGGGAGTTCTGGGCGTCTCACTTCTCCGGATCGACGAACGCCGCTGTGCCCGACAAGCACACATTCAAGCCCGCTGCATTTTTCTTGCGTGCACCATCGCTATCGGCTGCGACCGCATTGGGCATTGCGTTGCTCGCCTCGAAACGCCGACGGGACGTGTTGTGTCCGGCCACGTTGTTTGCCACCGTGCTGGCGATCCATTGGGCACACCGGCCTTACTGGTATTACTACAACCTGCATTTCGCCATCCCGATGGCCTGGTTGGGAGCGTCAGGTATTGTCGGCTGGTTCGGGTTGCTCCGAGATCGAGCCGCGGCTTGGGGGGAGCGCAGGTCTCTGAACCGATTGGCTTGGCTCGTCTACGTGCTTGTGATCTCCCTGACGCTGGCATACACTCCTCGGCACATATGGAGCCACATGCGGGGGTTACAGACTGCTCCTCTCGCGAGTGAGAATGAACTGGTTGTCGCGTTGCGAAAGCGGGCCTCGAGCACAAGCTGGGTATTCGCCGATCGACCGCTCTATCCATTCTGGGCAGGGCTGCTGGTGCCACCCGAAATGTCAGGGATTCCGTACAAGCGTATCTGGTCGGGCAGTGTTACGGAGTCAACAGTGTACCAATGCATCGCACAATACAGGCCTGAGGAGATCCTGTTTATCTACACCCTCTCTGGCTGGGAAACCAGAGAGGCGTTGGCGGCGTATATTCGGGATCATTATGAGCACGATCCTGCTGGGGGCGGCACAAAGCTGTTTCATCGAACGCACTGACGACATCAGTGCGCGCCGACTCGGTTCTGGCAGTACAAAAGAATTGATATCCGCAGCCGGTGCCGCCGTGGGAGTTAGTAGGAGCGGAAGTTACTGACACTCGCAATGGTTCACGACAACCGGAAGGCATGTCTTCGTTGACATTTCATCACATACTTTTCTTGGTTTCCTAAGTCCAAGAACGCTACGGGCCACTAATCGCACTGTCCCCAAAGCTCCCCACCCCCAACCTTGCTTGAATACATGATCATGACAACGAATAGACAGATCAACAGGGATGGACAGCAAGGCCGCCTACGCAATCCCTTCTGCCATGGCATGTTTTCTGCTGATACTAAAGAGTGCCGGACTGAAGATTAATCACCACTACAAGCAGAGGTACTGCCATGAGGGCCGGTGGAGGGGGGTATACGCCCACGCTCCGCGCCACCCATCTTATGTCCCTTCGGGTAATTTCAGTCCTTTGAGCTCGAAGACTTGTTTTAACACGTCCGCTTCCAGCGCTTTCCGTCCTAGCGCCCGCTCCAACTCCTCGACACACTTCCGCAAGCCCAGCACCTGACTCTTGGGAACCATGTCGCCCGATTCCTTGAGCCCCTGAGCCAGGCCGCGCTTCCAGCTGTACATCCACGCGGCATTCACCGCATACTTCCGACAGATCTCCTCGAGCGGGATCCCCGTCTGCCACTCCTGCAACACTGCCAGCCTCTGCTCACTACTCCACCGCCGCCGCCCACGCCCAGTTTGGACCGGTTTCATCACAGTGTCCATTAAGCCCTCTCGCTTATGAGACATGTCTACAATTTAAGTGGGGGGCTCAACACCCTTTCTTTCTTCTGTGGCTGGACACGCGTCCTTCCGTCAAGAGAGGTGGCGCATTACCTTCTTCACGACCATCCAGACTAGTCAATAACAGCTCGGCCATCCGGTTGCCGTCACGCACGGCATAGTTTGTACCGCGATCCATAGGAAAGATTTGCGAGAAATTGCACAAGTAAACGCCTGGGCAAGGGGTGTTGTGTGGGAGGAGCTTTGCCTCCTCGAAGCCGATGTCGACGATGTGCTGTGCGTGACGTAATCGAAACAGCGCATCGTCCACAACCAACGTCGGATCGAACTCGGGGAAGATCTTCTGCAGCTCCTGGTACCAGAGCCGCTTCAGTTCCCCCGCATCCATCGACATGTACTTGTGCTCAGAAGGCACATAGTCGCCGATGTAATACACGTTGAGTCCGCCGAACTTTTCACTCCCGACGAGATTCGTCAGGCTCAGAAAGACCACAAACGGCGAGTTAGGCGTATTGATGTTGTGCCAATAATACGGCGTGAACTTCTGCCGTGTTGCGAATACCTGTACGCAGGCATCCAGATAGTCGATGCTCCGCAAGCGATTGAAGTATGCAGGATCATTTCCTTCGTAACCGGCAATCAATTTCGCGAACACGCTGCTCGGAACCGTTGCCAAAACACGGTCGAAGCGTTCTTCACCAGATGCGGTTTCGACCACCACCTGACCATTCTCATTCTTCAGGCTCGAAACTCTCGTGCTCAGGCGTAAATCGACGCCCTGCAGCCGCTGCATCAATGCATCGATGATTACTTTGAAGCCGCCATCTGCGTAGCCAAGCGCTTCGCCACCAGCCTCGGCGTCCCTGCTATCGACGCGCTGTTTGATGCGTCCCCACAACCAGGACATCGTGACCTTGTCGTAGTAGCGGTCAAACTTGCCACGTAGCAGCGGTTCCCAAATCACATCGGTGACCCGGCTGCCGGCCCACCTACGCAGCCAATTGAGCGCAGTAACGCGACTGAGTCGCCGCCAGTTCTGTACACGCTGGAGCGCTAACACCGTTACTCCCGCGCGGATCCGATCAACAAAGCTGAGGGGTGTAAACTTAATGAGATCGATTGGCGTCATCATCGGGTAGAGGACGTCGCCGTAATAGGTCGAAACAGAAGAAGGGAAATATTTCAGTTTCGGGCCTAATCCGAGTTCATCAATCAGATCGAGGATATATTCATCTGTTTTGTACAAAAAATGGTAGGCTTTCTCCACCGGGAATCCCGCCAATGTAAATCCGGATGCAAGGCCACCGACATCCGGCGATGCCTCGTAAATTGTCACATCACAGCCTGATTGAATCAACCGATACGCGGTAGTTAAGCCCGTCAGTCCCCCACCGATGATGCCGATCCGAGGCCTGATCACTCGGCGACTCCGGCTGAATCTGAATCAACCACCGAAGTCTTTTTGAACGTAATGCGTGAATTGAGGAAATATTGCAAAACAAATACTACCGGGAGTGAAAGGATTTTCCCAAAATTAGCGCCGAGTCCGATCGACCTGCAAAGTTCGATGATGCCGTAACCAGCCGCGTATCCGATTGTCGCGACAATGGCGAACGAGGTCAAACGCCATACGATGTGGTCTACCGTGTGAAAGTTATGGCGGGCGTTGAGGGTAAAGCTGAACAAGACGGACGTCGGTACCGAGATCGAGTGCGCCATCAGCGGCGTGGTGTGGGCGACGTTGAACAACACCATAAACAATGCGACGTCGATTGCGGATGCAGTTGCGCCGATCACGAAGTACTTCACCAAATGTTTGGCCATCCAGGGGAACCGAAACTGATACAGTCGCCAGAGATGCTGTAGATAATAGAGCTGTTGCTGAAAGGTCAGTTTGCTTTCGCCTCTTGTTCGATCCAAAAAAGTGATAGGTATTTCGATCACCCTTTGGCAATTCCCTTTGACGAGGATCTCTAGCCCGATCTTGTAGCCTAACGGCATGAGTGGTGGTGCTGCTTCTAGGATTCGCCGTGGGAAGGCAAAAAACCCAGCCATTGGATCTTTAATGTCGGTCAGTCCTCTCGCGAGAAGGGTTGCGACCTGTGAATTCAACCAGCGAAATACTCCCCATGTTGCATCGGTGGCGCCACCTTCCACATATCGCGAACCAACCACAAAATCGGCGCCCTCTCGAAGGTGCTGAAGGAATCGAGGAATGTCTTCGGGAGGATGGGACAGATCAGCATCCATGACGAGCACATACGCACTTCGTGATTCCCGAATCCCATGGATCACCGCACTCGACAGCCCCCGATTGGAAAACCTGGTGATAAGCCTCATCGGATAGTCCACTGACAGTTCCTTGCAGACTTTGTCTGTCCCGTCTTGGGAATTGTCATCGACTACGATAATTTCTGCGCTAATGCCGGCCCCGTTCACAGCGTCATGTATTCGCCTAGTAAGTTCGGGGAGGTTATCGACCTCGCGATAAGTTGGGACTATAACCACCAACTCGGCAAATATCTTGGTCCGGGGTGTATTCAATTCACCCACCATGATCTCCTGATTTGATCCACGCTACACAATAGCTCAGCAACGAGCGCCACACGGGTGGTCCAAAGGATGCGTTGTGAGGAAAAGTTCCGCCCAACCTTACCCCATTTGTGCAAGAGAAATCGCCATGCTTTTACTCAAAAGAAACCATCTTGTATCCATTCCTGAAGTGGCTATTGATGGTCGGCGGGAAGGGGTGGAGCCTAGCACGCTTCCTTAGAATGCGTCAAACATCACTTGACATACTTAGCTATCAGATAATAGTAAGCTTATCATGCAAGAAAAGGAGGTGATTGGAATGAAGATGGTACTGTTGTTGATTCAAGTGCTGGAGCCGGTCAAGGCGCGATTGGATGCCTTGCGGCAGGAAGGTACGACGGCCAGCGGGTTTATTCGGTACTTGCTAGAAGACCATTTCAGCCGGGCTCCAAGGGTGAGCCAGAAAGGACGGTGAGCGATGGCGCGAGCAGGGAGAAGGGATCGGGGCTTGCTGAGTAAGTTGGACTCGACCGGTAAGCCTGTCTGGTATGTCCGGCTGTATCACGACGGACGGGAACGACGGTTCGGCAGTTTTTCCACCAAGACGAAGGCGCGAGAGTTCTACGAGAAGGCGAAGTTGGAGCAGAAGGAAGGCCGGTTCTTCCCGGAGCGGTTTCAGATCGGTGGGTATGCGAAGCTGGCGGAGGTGCTGGAGGAGTACTTGGCAGCCTTTACAGGTCGATCGGAACGGGATGAACGGCGGTACAAGAAAACCTGGTTGGAGCTGCTGCCGGGAGTGCGCCTCAACGCGATTACGCCAGCCCTCTTGGAAAGTGTGCGAGGGAAATTGTCGGAGGGGGCCGTAGTCCCCAGACCGCGAACCGGTACATGCAGTTTTTGCGGCAAGTGCTCAGCAAGGTGGTTCGGGATGGCAAATTGGCGAATAATCCAGTCAGTCTGATCAAGATGTTTAGGGAACCGGCAGGCCGGTTGCGATTTCTGTCCCCAGAAGAGGAACAAACGCTTTGCTTGGCGGTGGGTCCTGAATGTGCTCCCTGGGTGCGCTTGGCCGCTCTTACCGGTATGCGCCGAGCGGAACAGTTTCGTTTGCAGTGGAAGGATATCGATTTTGAGCGAGGCCTGATTACCTTGCCTGTAACCAAGGCTGGGAGGGTGCAGTATGTGAAACTGAATGGAGAAGCCAAGACGATTCTGCGCGAGTTGGACTCCATGGCAGCCAAGGCCCAAGCCGTGACGGAAGCTGAGGCCATCGCCGGAAGACAGAAGTCGGCTTCTTGTCGGTCTCAATGGGTCTTTCCTAGCGAGAATCCTGACACGCATGTGGACCCACGGGACTTCTATCGTCGGGTGCATCTTCCAAAAGTAAAACAAGCAGGGCTGGACGGCGTGACTCGGCACACGCTGCGGCATACTTTTGCGAGTCGGTTGGTCATGAGCGGGTCTACGGAGGGCACGATTGCCGCTCTGTTGCGGCACAGCTCCACGGCCTTGGTGAGACGGTACGCTCATTTAAGTCCATCCCACTTACAAGAGGCTGTTGAGAAGGTGACGAGGTTTAGGAAAACCGAACAACCAGTCGAGCCTGAGAAACAAGTGCCCAAGGCCGTGGCGAAAGGGGAAGGGGAGTCAGCAGAGCGACGTTGTGAGACGGGACTCAACCCGTTAGGGTCAGTTCAAACCGTGACAGAAACCGTGATGGGTGGGTACGGCCGATGGGCAGCCGAGTGATAAGTTGCGGGATTTATTGGTGGCGGTGGGCCGGATTGAACGGCCGACCCGCGGCTTATGAGTCCGCTGCTCTGCCAACTGAGCTACACCGCCACGTTGAAGAATGCAGATGATAGCCGAAGACGACGGTCACTGTCCACCGACTGGACAGGACATAGCCATGCCATGTCTGGCTGAAGTTGTTCAAAACCTGTTATGGTTTTAAGGGACTGTTTGAGAGGATGAAGATGTCGATCGGAGACAATCGTGCGGTGGTCATCACGGGGGCTTCCACTGGAATTGGAGCGGCCTGTGCGCTTCATCTGGACCAGTTAGGGTTCGTGGTATTTGCAGGGGTGCGAAAATCGGAAGACGGCGTAGCCCTTCAAGAATCAAGTTCCGATCGGCTAGTGCCGGTGGAACTCGATGTGACGGATCTCGCAACCATTCAGAAGTCCTGCACAGTGGTTTTGGAAGCGACGAGAGATCGTGGACTCTTTGGACTGATTAACAATGCTGGGATTGCAGTCGTGGCGCCACTCGAAGTCGTACCGATCGCCGACCTTCGTCAGCAGCTTGAAGTGAATGTCATCGGGCAGGTGGCCGTCACCCAAGCGTTTCTTCCATTGGTTCGGCAGGCACGAGGACGAATTGTCAACATGGGTTCCATCGCGGGACTCGCAGCGATGCCGCTGATGGGCCCCTATTCGGCCTCGAAGTTTGCGCTGGAAGCCATGACAGACGCCTTGCGTCTTGAAGTCCAGCAATGGGGGATCCATGTCTCGATTATCGAGCCGGGTGCAATCACGACGCCTATTTGGAACAAGTCGGCGATCGAGGCAGCTGAGCGAGAGGCTGCCATCGAGACGGAACTTCGAACCCTTTATAAGCCTGTTATAGCTGCGATGAGGAAGGTCGTGGGAGAAGCTTCAAAGCGAGCGATCGCGCCTGATGCGGTCGCAAAAGTGGTTGAAGAAGCCCTAACCGCTCCGACTCCGAAAACGCGGTATCTCGTTGGGACTGATGCCAAGCTCCGCGCACTACTGGTGAAACTGCTTCCCGACCGGATCTCCGATCGGCTGTTGACCTGGATCCTCAAATTGCCTCACTGACCCGCTACGGTCGGTTTGGCCACTCCGATGCCAAGATCCTGTTTCAAAATGTCGAATGGAGGAAACGTAACTGTTTGTGGGTTCGTCGTACGATACAAAATCTAAAGAAGCTGGGAGTAGTTAGCCGACGAGATCTGGGTTGAGACGGGTCAGGGGTTTGACAGACAGGGCTTTGATCTCATTGTAAATGATTGTACGGCCAACTTGTCTGAGGCGACTGAAGACACCCTCGACAATCACTTGATCACCTTCGTGGACTTCTAGCTGCCCAAGGCTCACAACTTTCAATGTGCCAGCCTGGTCTTGCAGCAGAAATCCATAGGCTGGTTGCCCTTGACGATTGGTGGCTAACTGCACGGTCATGACCTTTCCAGTGACCATGACGTCTTGATGATCGTACTGCTCTGGGTGGGCCAGGAGCTCCGAAATCTCAATCAGGCTAGCAGCTGCTGCTGGGGTCGCCGTGCCCAGTCCTCCTGGCAGGCAAGGGCAGATCAAGAGGAGCAGGAGGAAGACAGCCACTGATGTGATAAATGGTGAGGGAGTGGAAGATTGTGTTGTCATTGTTGAACATAATTATACCGAACTGCTGGTAATTGGCAACTGTGAAAGTTTACCATTTGTCGGAGGCTCGACCGCTGACATCCTCTCCGATGAAATTGTGGAGAATGTGGTGCTGCAGCTCCGTGAGTTCTGCAGGGCTGGCCTCGTTCTGCGGTGCGAGCAACTCCGGATCTTTCGATCTTGGCGCCGTACGTGTGAGGAGCTCTTCATCCAGCGCCTCGTTGCTGGCGTCTACGTCCTTCTGTATGGCGACTAGCCGTTGGAGTCCGAACAAGGTGCGGGTTGATTCACTGTGCATGGCGTTGGAACTGGCTCCATACACAAGCGAATTCCAAAATTTCGTTTCAGTGGTCTCCGGTATTCGAATCACGGCGTAAGCCGCCAGTTTCTCAAGTAACGCTGACTCAGTCTGCTCGAGCCCATCGTAGGTCGCGATCGATCGTTCGATGGAGGTACGAGAAAGTATCTGCAGGGTGTCCTTCCAGAGCTCCAGGGAGGGAGTGCCTCCTGGTACCGGACGGATCCCTGAGCTTTTGGCCTGCAGTGCGGTGAGATATTGAGACAAGAACTTGACCTTGCGCGCGGCCAACGTACTGGCTGGAATTCCCCAGATATGGCCGATTTCATGATCGAGTAAGATTGTCTGATCCGATGTCCGCTGCTCACGCTCGGCTAGGTCGAGACGTTTCTTGAACCGTTCAGCAAACCGGAGCAGTGTTTGCATTTCAATGGCCAGCCGTTGCCGTTGATATTCCTCCGCTGTCACCTCGTTGTGTTCCCAATGCTCCTCCAGCAGCCGGAGTGTCGCCGTGGGGACGGCGGACCGAGCCTGGGATTTGAGCGTGCCGATCGTTTCGACAGATACACCACGGTCGGCGAGCAGGAGGGCGGCTCGAGAGACGAAGGCCTCTGCCATGTGGGCCTGATGTTTCAGGACTATGCACTGAAGCCAGGTTCGTTCTCGTCGAAGTCGAGCCCGTCTGCGGTATTCGTTCCGGCGATCCATCATTGCGGTGATCGATTCCTGGGTCATCGTGGTGACGGGCTTCTTGCCGGAGACACATCGAGGATCCGGTCGATCCGCCACCATAAACAAGATTTCCTCGTGGGTGACGTCGAGATACTGGATCAGCAACAGTCTGAGAATGATGCGACCTTGGATCGGCAAGCCGGCGACGACATCTTCAATCATCTCGGCGGTCAGCGGCGATGCCATGACTGCGTGTGTCATATGTTCTTTCAGGCGGTGAAGGCCAAGGTTCTAAGGTGTACGCAGGGCTGAGACGGTACGACTCATATCTGATGGCTGACTAGGCTGTGCCGGTCCGTTGCTCACGTTGTTCGAGTTGAAGTGCGACATATTCACGGATGTCTTGTATGCTGCCGCTCAGGAACATTTCCCGTGGGATTTCTACCCGCACAAGCTGGGAGGGGTCGATCCCTCGGTCTTGGGCATAGAGTTCATCGATATACAGGCTCACCGAGCCATCAGGAAAACGCAAGGCATAGAGAGCGGTGGTATCAGCCATGAGATCCCAACGAGTGACAGTGTAGAGGTAACACAGGCCTCGTCGGACTGTCAAAGCCGCAGAAACGTGTGTGAGTGGTAAACCGTCATCGGTAGGCACTCTTCATTTTCATGGACCTATCGCAGTATCCGGCTTCGTGTGAGAACGGAGATTGTGGAGAAGATCATGACAACCCTCGCAGGGAGTTTCTGATGCGGGAAGGCTTGAGCCATATGTCCTTGCGAGAGCTGGCTGAGTCCTGGGAGGACTATCGAATACTGCAGGGCCCAGGTTGACTACTTTCCCAAGCCAAAAAAAGGGCCTTCGATCGTTATGATCGAAGGCCCTAGGACTCACTCTGATCCAGATATCTAGCCGCCGAGGGTGTCGAGGGTTTCCTTGAGGCTCTTCCGAATGCACGTGAAGATGGGGGTATCCCGCAGCGTATAGCGTGAGCCCTCTGTCTCCCGTAGCGCCATCACTAAGTCCAGAAAATCCTCCGGCTTGTCGCTTTCAAACGCTACGACCCATTCCTGATCGTCCAACCCAAACGAATATGTCGTGTTCAGCTTCACGGAGGGGAATCGATGTCCCACTTCGATGTGCTCGTCCATCATGCCTTGCCGTGCCGCCTTCGTCAGCAAAAACCATTCCCTGGTCTTCAAAAACGGATAGACGAAGATGTACTTGCTTTTCCCTGGGACCACCGTCAATCGTTTGCCTTCCTGGCCTGCATGCGAGTGATGATCGACGTACACGGATCGTTTGGTGATCGCCAGATAGGAGTAGGGGGTCGTGAGGTACTGCCCTAAGCCGGAGGCCAGCATTTTGGTCGTCATGTCCTGGAACAGGTCGAGATCATAGCTGATACGCCAGAGCATGAAGTCGCAGTCGCCGCGAATACCGATGGTCGAATAGGGGACCAGGAGGACTTGTCCGTTATACTCCTCCACCGCGCGGAGGAATTCCTGCTTGCCCTGCGTCCGCACATCTTCTGGCAACCGCCGCCAAGCGGGATCGACTTTATAGAATGCAAAGTTGACGTACTGACGTCGAGGGGCCGCCGGGGTAGAGGGTGTTTCAGGGGTCGACATTACCAAACTCCTTTAGTATCAAGTAGCATCAATAGAGGAGCGCCTCTCCTCAAGTCTTCTTCGTTTAGCACTTCCCCTTCTGTCTTGTCAACGGGAGGCCAGACCCGAACTGTTCGTTGACAGGATGCCGAGCTTCTGGTACTGGCAACCGCATGCAATCAGTGGAGCGGTTCGCGTTGTGATCAACCCGGCTCAGATGGAATAGACTGCGTATCGCGTATGGCAACAGCGTCGCCGCATAGGTATCTCGCAGAAACAATCGCCATTGGGTCAGAACTGCTGGTGGGTGGACGGACCGACAGCAATTCTCTGCTCATTGCAGACGCACTGGCCACGATCGGTGTTGAAGTCAGGTTCAAAACCATCGTCGGAGATGATCAGTCGGACATTGCCGGGGTCCTGACGACAGCTTGTCGTCGGGCAGGAATTGTAATTATGACGGGGGGCTTGGGTCCGACGGTTGATGATTGCACCAGGGAAGCCGTCGCGTTGGTCACGGGCTTTCGATTGGCTCGCCGCAAGGAAGCCTTCGAGAACATGAGGGCCAGGTTGGCTCAATGGGGGCGAACACCCAATAAGGGGCAATTACGACAAGCGTTGATTCCGTCCAAGGCGACCGTGTTGCCGAATCCAGTTGGGTCGGCCCCGGGGTTTGCGATCACCTGGCGGGGGACTCACATGATCGCGCTGCCTGGTGTTCCCAGCGAAATGAAAGCCATGACGGAGCAATCGGTTATTCCACTATTGGCCGCTCAATTTGACCGATCGGCGCAAGCGCGTCCCTCTCCCATCTCACGATTGATCTTTCATACCTGGGGATTACCGGAGTCTGATGTGGATGCCAAGTTGAAGGGATTGATTCCCAAACGGACGCCGATTGCCCTGGGGCTGCTGGCCTCGCCGACAGGCGTACTGGTGTCGCTGACGACCAAGGCTCATCGATCGATCAAGGAAGCCGTGCTTCAGTCATTGGCGGAAGGGGTTCGTACGAGGTTGCGTGAGTGGATTTATGCCGAAGGACAGGAGACGTTGGAGGAAGTCGTCGGTCGTATGCTCAGACAACAGAAACTCACCGTTGCCGTAGCTGAATCGTGCACGGGAGGATTGATCGGACATCGACTGACACAGGTGCCGGGATCATCCGCCTATGTCGACCGTGGGGCGCTCTGCTATAGTAATCGATCCAAAACAGAGATGCTCGGAGTGTCAGCGGGTCTTTTTGCGCAGCATGGGGCAGTCAGTCGGGAAGTCGCGGCGGCGATGGCGCGAGGGATGAGGGAACGGGCAGGAGTGTCCGTGGCCGTGAGTGTCACGGGTATCGCGGGACCTGGCGGTGGGACTGACACAAAACCAGTCGGACTGGTCTATATCGGACTCGACGGAGGCAAGGGCGATACCGTGATAAAGGAGTGTCGATTCCACGGAGACCGGTTTGTGATTAAACAGCGGGCTGCACAGGCAGCGCTCGATCTGCTTCGTCGTTGGCTGATTGGAAGGGGAGAAGTATGATCCGGACCTTTTTAGCCGTCGAGGTCAGTGACGAGGTCCGTACCGCGATCTCCCAGGCACAGCACGATCTCAAGGAACGGCTCGGCGCCGATTCTTCTAAGGAGATCCGCATCACCTGGGGACAAGCAAATTCGTTTCATCTCACACTGAGGTTTCTCGGAGAGACGGAGAAGCACCTCATCGACCAACTCCGTGAAACGATGGCGCGTGTCAGGCGGTCTCATCCGACCATTCAGATCCCGATCGATCGGCTCCAGGCCTTCCCAAGTTTCGAGAAACCGCGGGTACTGTGGGTCGGTCCATCTGAAGCGTGGCTTAAAAGTGAACCAGCCAAGCGGTTGGCGGCGTTGCATCGGGAGATAGAATCTTGCTGCCACTCGTTTGGTGTTCCAGCAGACGAGAAGCCCTTCAACCCACATCTGACACTGGCGAGGATCAAACTCGGTGAACGACAGGTCGGGGAGCTGCTCGCCACAAGTGGCGTCTGTGAGCAGGCACTGCCATTAGGGTCGATGACAGTTGGGCCGATTGTGCTGATGAAAAGCCATTTGCGTCCAACTGGCCCCGTCTATACGAAACTCTGGGAAGTGGTGTGAGGGGGCAGACCATGTTGTTTGGAGGATCGAAAACAGCCAGATGAACATCATGGTTCGAGGAGCGGGATCAGTGCCGTGTGGCCTTGCGTCTGGGCGAAATCTACCGGACGCTCTCCGGATGTCATTCTGGCATGCTTGGTCGCTCCATGCTGAAGCAGGAGGGTGATGAGCTCCTGATCGCCTCGATAGGCCGCCACATGCAAGAGTGTGACGTCCCCGATTCCTGCCCTGGTGTTCGCATCCGCTCCGTTCTTCAATAAGAGAGCCACCACCTCCCGCTGTCCTTCTTGTGCCGCGATGAAGATCGGGGTGACACCATCCTGCCTCATGGGATTCATGGCTGCTCCTCGTTCCAGTAGGAGCGCCACCACGTTCCGATGTCCATTCTTTGCTGCCAGGAAGAGCGGGGTCACGCCGCGCCCATCGGCCGCCTGAGCGCTAATACCTTGTCCAAGGAAAGTCTGTACTCGCAGCAGATTGCCCTCCGCGGCGGCCATTCGCAGCTTCTCCTCCGGCGCTGTCATGCAACTGCTTAACAGCACCAGTGGATAGAGGCCGAGTGCCCAGTGCGAGGCAACCGGCGTCATCCTATCGTCTCCTTTTTCTGTTGCCACAATTGACGAGTGTTGCGCCGAAGGCTGTTCGTGGTTGTCATGGCGTGTTCCGTTACACTGCCGAAACTTCACAGATTAACAGTGAGGTGAACTCTCGTTCTTTGGTAGACAATGGCTCTTCAATTGGGCTGATCTGGTTGGGATCCGTTGTCGTGTGTTCGAGAGGAAGGACATCGACGCAGCTCCTACGGTTTCAGGAGAGGAAAGAGTACGCGGTGGCTTTGTTCGCGAGCGATGTCAATCGGACGTTCACCAGATAATGTTTTTGCCCGTTTCTTCCCTCCCTGCTTGAGCAAAAGCTTCACGACTTCCAGATTGCCCTGATAGGCTCCCACGTGCAACGGGGTTTTGCCGTCTGCCGTCTGTGCGTTCACGTCTGCTCCTTTTTTCAGGAGGAGTGTCACCATGTCTCGATGGCCTGCCGCCACCGCAATGTGGAGTGGTGTGGCACCATCAGGTGCTGGCTGGTTGACTAGCGCACCCTGGGTGAGTAACAGAGCGACCACGTCCCGATGGTCATTTTGTGTGGCGAGCAAGAGCGGTGTGGCATGGTTTCGTGCTTTCCGATTGATCGCCGCGCCTTGCTTCAGGAGGAGCGCGACGATTTCTCGATGACCGTTTTGTGCAGCGACATGAAGCGGGGTCACACCATTGTGGACGGCTTGGGTCACGAGAGCGCTTTTTTCGAGTAACAGCCTCGCAACGTCGAGATGACCGTTCTGTGCGGCGACAAGCAGTGGTGTTGCCCCATCTGTCATGGTCTGGTTCACGACTGCGCCTGCATTCACGAGGAGCGACACGGTTGCGACATGACCATGCTGGGCTGCGACGAAGAGTGGCGTCGAGCCATCAGGCAAGGTCAGATTCACGGCGGCTCCCTGTCGAATCAGCAGCTCGACCACATCGTGATGGCCTTTCTGTGCGGCCATGAACAGTGCCGTGACCCCGTCTTCCGCAACGTGATTCGCATCGGCTTTGTGTTGGAGTAAAAGCGCCACGATCTCTCGATGGCCGTTCTGTGCGGCGATGAACAGTGGCGTCACACCGATGTTGGTGGCCTGATTCACCGCTGCCCCGTTATTCAGCAAGAGCGCGGCCACTGCCGAATGACCATTCTGTGCCGCAATGTAGAGCGGGGTGGCTCCGTCGCTGGTGGCGCGATTGACCGGAGCGGATTTGCGCAGCAAGAGCGTGACCACGTCGCGATACCCATTCCAGGCTGCGGCATGCAGCGCGGTCGTCCCCTGCTCATTAGCAGCTTGGACGTTCGCTCCTTCGTCAAACAGGGTCTTGATCTGGGTGAGATTGCCATCTCTTGCGGCGATCAGAAGTTTCTCATCTACGGGGCGCATGGCCAGGAGCAGCGGCAGCAGGGCACAGAGGACGCAGAGTCTTATCCATCGCGAGATCATGTCAGTCTCCAATTTGGTGCGAGTAGGTGCCGGGGATTATGAACCGATCCAATGGCGTCCTTCCAGTCTTTCATGCCATTGCGGAGAGCCTGGCACGCCGATACACAAACTAGGTTCCATGGAAGTGACTGGGTGTTATCCGGCCAATGCCGGGTAGTCGCTGTAACCGTCTGAGCCGCCTCCGTAGAGGCGATCGTAGTTGACGTCGTTGAGTGGAGCCTGTTTGGCAAAGCGTTCGACCAGATCTGGATTCGCAATGTACGGCCGTCCGTAGACAATCGCATCAGCTGCTCCACTTGCAATCGTCGATTCGCCGGTCTCACGGGTATAGCTTCCGTTGGTCATCAATGCCCCCTGGAAATGTTTGCGGGCGATTGCCAAGATGGCTCGCTCTTCAGGCAATGCGTGGTTCTCGTGCCGAATTTCCAGAAACGCGATCGCACGCCGATTTAATTCCTGTGCGACATAGGTCACCAGAGCTTCGGGCTGGCTATCCCCCATATCATTGAAAGGGACCAGCGGTGATATGCGCACGGCGACACGTCCGGCGCCCCAGACGCCGATGGCGGCATCAGTTACCTCCAGCAGGAATCGAGCACGGTTGGGAACAGAGCCTCCGTAGGCATCCGTGCGCGCATTCACGCCGTCGCGCAGAAAGTTATCGATCAGATAGCCGTGCGCACCATGGATTTGCACCCCATCAAATCCGGCCAGCTGTGCGTTCTGCGCGGCAGATTTGAACATCTCCACATAGCGTGGGATTTCGTCAGTGCGGAGCGCCCGAGGGATTTCGTAGGGCTTGGCACCCTGCGGGGTATGGGTCGTTTCATTGCGGATCGCCTTGGCACTGCTCGAAACTGGCTGCTCACCCTCATTCAACAGCGAATGCGCGGCACGGCCTGGATGCCAAATCTGCATGAAGATCCGGCCACCCTTGGCATGTACCGTATCTGTCACGCGTCTCCAACCGGCTACGTGCGCGGGGCTGTAAATCCCGCCCTCCCCCATGAAGGCGCAGGCGTGGGCATCGACCATCGTGCATTCCGTCATGATGAGTCCGCTCGACGCGCGTTGGGAGTAATAGTCCATCATCATGTCGTTGGGAATGTGGGTGGCCCCGGCCCGCACACGGGTGAGGGGAGCCATGACGATGCGGTTGGGCAAGAGGATGTCTCCAACTTGGAGCGGGGTAAACAATGTGGGCATGGGTGGTCCTTTGCGTAACGGGTGAATCGTGAGTGGGAGAACTTATAAGTGAGATGGTGGGGGAGTCAAGGCACGAATCGCTATTCTTGGAGCCTTCGGCGAAGCCGATCCGTCAGCTCTTCATACACAGATCGACGGTGACCCACGGCCATCAGGCGAATGATTCGTCTCTTCTGATCAACGCCATAGACGATGCGAAACCGGCGAACGCGATATTTCCGTAGTCCGTCCAGCTCACGTTTGAGCGGCTCTCCACATTCGGGATCAGCTGCAATGGCACGAATGGCTGACTTGGAGGAGATGTGGTCGTCCGTCAGTAGAGAATACTGCGGCATCGCATGGCGAAGTGGAGCTAGCGGATGAGCTTATCGTATTCTGAGTGCGTGCCGATCCAGAACCAGACGATTCCATCCGCTGCCGCGACTCCGACCGCTCGATAATGAAGCCCGACGCGAGCAGACCAGAAGCGCCCCACCATCTTGAAATGCAAGGACGGATGCTGCGGGTTGGCTTTGAGAAGCTCAAATGCTTTATCGGCTTGTTCACGGATTGGGGCGGGGAGTGTGTTGTAGCAGGACCAAAAATCGGGAGAAGCGTGGTGGTTCAACGTTTAGTCGATTGGCCGGAGGTGTGAGCACGAAGCGCCTTGTCGGCCATCCCATCAAGCCTGCCGGCCTTCACGTCGGCTTCGAACTGACGGTCCCATGCCTCGGCATCAAACGCGGTGTACCAGGAGCGGAATGCTGCGAGTTCAGCGGGGGAAAGCTCTTCAATCTGTTGTTCGATCGCTTCAACTTTGCTCATACATCACCCTGGTGCCAAGTATACCAACGTCAGGAGCAGGTGTCAGCTACTTCAGGTTACAGTGTCATGCGCAGGGGACGAACAGCCGGAGCATTTTCAGCTACATCATGCACAATATTCGTTTTACACATACCTCCTTGAAAGCGGCTCTGACATTCGAACGGTTCAGGCGTTGTTAGGCCATCGCGATGTCACAACGACGATGATCTATACGCATGTCCTTCATCGAGGGCTGTCCGGTGTCCGCAGTCGGTTGGATGGGATGTGAACCCAATACGGGAAGAATGTTATGTAGATCCGTATAAGACCCCGTGATAAATGGGCCCGTAGCCGCAATTCATTGAACGAGTGTGGATTATGGCGTATTGTTCGCGAACGGTCGCTGCGTGTTATACGGACAGGAACCGGTCGATCCGGTTCTTATGCGGATCGGCCTAAACATAAACATAGTTAGGCGTCACAAATGCAACTTCCCTACTCCGTCGGACTCAGTGAGCACGGCTCACGCATGCGAGCTGCTCATTCCACAATGTCCGCAGCTACCTTCGAGGCAGCATCAGGGGAATTAACTGACATTCTTGAAGCTTATCGCCTAGTGATTGAGATCATTACATCAGCAGCGTCACGAACACAGGGGACCTACCAGCGCAGTAGCGCCGATACAGCTCAAATCGAGGGTGTTCTTTCCGGGTTCATCGTAGGTTTAACCCTAGTTGAATGCGCGATTCTCTCTGGCTATACGGCCCAGGCCGCCGCGTTAGTAAGACAAGAACTAGAAGCAGTAGCGGCACTTGAAGAAATAAAAATAGGACGTCGCATCGACGGGAAGACTCCGAACATTCGCCACCTCCCGGACATTCCAGGGCGCGTCTACTCCGAACTCAGTGAACTGACTCACTTTTCTCGATCGTCGGCGCTTCGATTGGTCGGGCAATATAGGGGCGAGGACCCAGATGCGCCAGAGAATACTGAACAGTGGCTACTATCTCCGCAGCATGTACCAAACACGACCAAGCAACTATTTGCGTTGCATACAGTACTTCTCTTGCATTTTGCGCTACATCAGTCAGCACACTACGCGTCGCTCCAAGGTACAACGTCAGCAGCCCAAGACGCACCAGAGTTTCAGCAAGCAGTCAAAATTCTTAAGCACGCTGGCGTCATCGAGAGTGACGCCTAACCAAGCGCTCAAGCTGAGGGGGAAAAATGGGGTCATTGCTTGATTTTACATCTGATTATCGCCTGGGATTGTTGTGGTGTAGGACAAAATATAGGGCCAGGCTGCATTTCTGATGAGTGACCCAATTAGAGATAGGGGTTAGCAATTTCGAGGATGATTGAAGGGGGCGGACCCCACTGATTTGTCCCAGACGATAGGTGGATTGATATGGGAAAGGGGTTTGCTGGTTGGCATAGGAACCTATGAGACATGGTCCCGTCGTCACGATTCATTGAGACAACAGCATGGGCCATTGTTCACGAACCGCGCTCAGAAATTACACTCTGAGCCCAATGGTAATTGAATCCGCATTGGTCTCGGGTGTCCAGCGGTCATACAAAGACCCCGCCCCAGGTATTTCTTCGACCCATTTACTTCTTGAGCGCATGCGGCCAGGACGTAAAGAGCCGCCACGCGCCACAAAACGGTTCTGAGCTCGCCCGCTATATCCTAATCATGCCCTTGCGAGACCATGGCGAACCTGCTATTGTCTATACAACTGCAATACAGCAAGAGGTGCGATGGTGAGTTCGTCATCCCTGCTTCGGAACGCCAGGCCGGTTAATGTGCGAGAGGCGCAAGCACAGCTCTCGAAACTGATTCATTCGAAGTCTCCTTCCATGGTCCTTTCCCACGGCAAACCGGTGTCCTTCCTCGTGCCCTACGAGGACATGCTGGATTTGGTCGAGGCCCTTGATGAGTTGAAAGATAAGAAGTTACTGGGGGAAATCAAGCGAGCCCGCACAGAGTATGCACAGGGGAAAGCCGTTCCTGCTGAACGTCTCTTCAAGAAGATGGGGCTGTAGTTGCCCTACGAAGTCGTGTTTCCTAGTGAACGGATTGAGCACTCCTTTCAGAAGGCACTGGAGAAGATCCCCACCGATTACCGGGCATCCATCGTCGCCGCCATTCGGTCGCTCACTGCCAATCCGAGGCCCGAGGGGAAACGGACAAAACAACTCGCTGGCCAGCTCATCGTGTCCCAATTCACCGCACAATATCGCCTCCGCATCGGTCCCTATCGCCTGCTGTACGATGTGGACGACTCACGCCGGAAGGTCATTCTTCTGAAACTCGCCAAGAGAGACGAGCACACCTACAGCTGATGCCGCGTGCCAGGGCCATATCGGCCAAACACTTCACAACGGGTTGTTGGACTGGCAACAACATGGCCGGAATTGTTCGTGCTGATGTTAATGCCGGAAGAACTACAGGATGCTCAAAAAGGTCTACATCTAACCCGCCCAGCCCCGGTGCGCCAAGACGCACTGTTCCATGGGCAAGGCCGCAGCGAGCGAAGAGGCGAGGAGGTACATACCAAGATTCGCTTGAACCGCTCGCTTCGATCTCATGCGAGCGGATAGGTTCCTTGCATTCGCCTTCTCCACGCTGAGTCTCTGAGCGATGCGAGAACGCCGCTGGCGGACTTTTTGAGCATCCTGTATAGGGGTTACTGCACTCTGAATTTCTCGACCAGCTGGCGCAGCCGTTTCCGCTGGACTGGCCGCAGATTTAGGAACTCCACGCCGAACACCTGTCCTCGGACCCACCGAACGACAGCATAGTTAATGTGCATGCGCCAGTTATAGTTTGGGGAGAAGATCCATAGGTCGAGGCTCATGTCTGTCCGGACGGTGGTCTCGGACTCGGCTGCACATCCAGTGCTGGACAGGTCGAGGAGTGTCGCATCAGCCTCTACCAGGTCGGTGCTTGAAAAGAAGAGGCGGCAGTCCAATGGAATACGAGGAGAGGTTCGTAATTCTTTTTTGTCGGTGTGATCATCACCGCGCATGAGGCGTCCTCGCAAGATTTTGACTTCCTATAAATGAATCACCTCAGGCAGTTTCCCGCTATTGATTTCGCCCTTCTAGCATATCGACTTGGCCTGCCTCGCACAGTGTGTCTCACTTCTCTTCGATGAGATGAGGCTAGGCTTTGCCACGTGGCTTGGGTATAATCGGCCGAATTCTTTCCTCTCATCTTGTAGGAGATTCGCATGTCTGAAAAAGACGACAAGAAGCGCGCGCTCGACTTAGCCCTGTCCCAAATTGAGAAGCAGTATGGGAAGGGCGCCATCATGAAGCTGGGGACTGAGGAGAAAGTCGACGTACCGGCGATTTCCACTGGCTCGCTGGGACTCGACATCGCCCTCGGGGTCGGTGGGCTTCCACGAGGACGAGTGATTGAGATCTTTGGTCCGGAGGCGTCGGGCAAGACAACGATGACGCTGCATTGTATCGCTGAGGTGCAAAAAACGGGAGGTGTGGCCGCATTCATCGATGCCGAGCATGCGTTGGATGTGACCTATGCCAAGAAGCTGGGTGTGCAGGCTGATGATCTGCTGGTTTCGCAACCGGATACGGGTGAGCAGGCCTTGGAGATCGCCGAAACCTTGGTGCGAAGTGGCGCGATTGATTTGATTGTGGTCGATTCGGTCGCGGCGTTGACGCCTCGTGCAGAAATCGAAGGCGAAATGGGCGATGCCCATATGGGGCTTCAGGCACGGCTCATGTCACAGGCATTGAGGAAACTTACGGCGGCGATTGCGAAGTCGCTGACGACGGTGATCTTCATCAACCAAATTCGCATGAAGCTGGGCGTCATGTTCGGGAATCCAGAAACGACTACCGGCGGCAACGCACTCAAATTCTATTCATCCGTTCGCTTGGATATCCGCCGAATCGAATCCATCAAAGAAGGCCAGGAGGTGATGGGTAGCCGCGTTCGTGTCAAAGTGGTGAAAAATAAGATGGCGCCGCCGTTCCGCCAAGCAGAGTTCGATATCATGTTTGCTGAAGGGATTTCCAAGACCGGCGAACTGGTCGACATGGGGGTCGAGAAAAAGCTCATCGATAAGTCCGGTGCTTGGTATTCCTATAAGGGAGAACGGATTGGTCAGGGCCGTGATGCTGTGCGAGATTTCATGAAGAGTAATACGGCGATGGCTCATGAAGTCGAAATGAATCTGCGTGAACTGGCTGGGGTACCCGCGCGCGGCGAGAAAAAAGCAGACGTCAAAGACGACAAGAAGGACGACAAGAAGGACGACAAGAAGGACGAGAAGAAGGACGAGAAGGTGGCAGCACGCGGTGATGAAAGGCGGGCGAATCGATAAACCCCGGAGCATACGTCCTCGTATCAGAGCACGCGTGACGTCCGTGGATGATGTGGCTCGGCTTGCCGTTGGCTTTCTTGCGCGGAGGGATCGTACCGTTGCGCAAGTCCAGCAGTTTCTGATCTCGCACGGCGTGTCCTTGCTTCTGGCCAAGCAGACCATTCGTCGATTGTCCAATCTCCACTATCTCAACGATTCCGCCTATGCCCAGCGATGGGTGGAACGGAGGTTGGTCTCTCGGCCGATGGGACCAGCGCGGATCAAGGTGGAGTTGCAGGCCAAGGGAATCGCCGAAACGGTGGCGGACCGAGTGATTACCGACGTGTTTCATGATGTGGGGGAAGAACGAATGGCTCGTCGAGCGCTGAACGCCAGGCAGCGCCATGGCAGCCGGTTGACACCGGCGCAATCGGTGCGTCTCCTACGTCAGCGGGGTTTCGACGAAGAGACGATTGATCGTATTGTGATGGTCGCTTGCGATAGCGATGAAGGAATGGACGCATGACTCAGACTGCGCAGGAACTTAGGCAATCGTTCATCCGGTATTTTGAACAGCACGGCCATCAGGCCGTGCCCAGCTCGGCCTTGATTCCACAGGCAGACCCGACGCTGCTCTTTACCAACGCGGGGATGAATCAATTCAAGCGGGTCTTCCTTGGAGAGGAACCTCGTCCCTATACCCGAGCTGTGTCTGTGCAAAAGTGCCTGCGCGCCGGCGGCAAACACAACGATCTTGAAAACGTGGGGTACACCAGGCGGCACCACACGTTCTTTGAGATGCTCGGCAACTTTTCGTTCGGCGATTATTTCAAAGATGATGCCATCCGATTTGGATGGGAGTTTCTGACGCAGACGGTTGGGCTGCAGAAAGATCGGATGTGGGTGACGATCTTTCGCGAGGACGACGATGCGGAGAAGCTCTGGAAGAAGATCGGCGTCTCGCCGTCGCGCATTGTTCGGTGCGATGAAAAGGACAACTTCTGGCAGATGGCCGATACCGGTCCCTGCGGCCCCTGCTCGGAACTTCACTTCGACCAGGGTCCGTCCGTACCAGGCGACGACCGGCCGAACGGTGAGGGAGACCGGGTGATCGAGATCTGGAATCTCGTCTTCATGCAGTACAACCGTGACGCCTCCGGCACCCTTCATCCGCTGCCAAAACCAAGTATCGATACTGGGATGGGGCTTGAGCGGTTAGTCGCCGTGGCCCAGGGTGTCTCGAGTAATTACGACAGCGACCTCTTTACGCCGCTGCTTGCGGCGATCGCCGGACGGGCCGGCATCGAGTATGGCAAGCAGGACTCCTCGAACCGTTCGATGCGTGTGATCGCGGACCATTTGCGCGCCATTACGTTTTTGATGACGGATGGCATCCTGCCGTCGAACGAAGGGCGCGGGTATGTGTTGCGGCGGATCCTGCGCCGCGCGGCCCGTCATGGCCGGCTGCTCGGTATTGTCGAGCCCTTTCTGCACGAACTCGGTGCGACTGTCGTGGACCAGATGGCCGCCACTTACTCGGAAGTGCGCGCGGCATCCGGCACGATCGTCGAAGCGACGAAAGGCGAAGAGGAGCGGTTTATCGCGACGCTCGACCAGGGCTTGCCGATTTTGAACGACATGATCGAGCGGGCGAAGGCAGCGAGACAAACGGTGTTGGCAGGGGACGATGTCTTCAAACTCTATGACACCTACGGGTTCCCTATGGACTTGATCACCGAGGCCTGCCGGGAACAGGCCATGATGGTCGATGAACCTGGTTTTAATGCGGCAATCGACGAGCAGCGGACTCGTGCGCGCAAGACCGGTGGATTCGAACAGGAAACGGCCAGGCCGGCTGTCGCGGAGCTGGCCAAGCGGATCGGGGCGACGACTTTCGTCGGCTATGAGCATCTGGAAAGCGACGGCGTCTTGCGAGCGATTCTGAAAGGCGAGCAACTGGTGAAGGAAGCCGTCGAAGGGGAGACGGTCGAGCTGGCGCTGGATCTCACGCCCTTCTATGCCGAAGGCGGTGGGCAGGTCGGAGATCAGGGAATCTTGACGGGTCCTGAAGGGGTGGTCGATATCAAGGAGACGACGAGGCCGGCGCCGACGGTCATCTTGCACAAGGGAACGGTTCGCAAGGGGTGTATCCGAGAAGGTGAGCGCCTGCATATGACGGTGCATGCGTCCACGCGTCTGGATGCCGCGCGCAATCATACGGCGACGCATCTCGTCCATGCGGCTCTGCGTGATTTACTGGGGCCGCATGTGAAGCAGTATGGATCGCTGGTCGGACCCAACCGTCTTCGGTTTGACTTTGCCCATTTTCGACCGCTGTCGTCCCGCGACATCGACGACATTGAATCGACGGTGAATGAAGAAATTCGCAAGAACGAGACGGTGCGCACTCAGGTGATGAGTATTCAGGAGGCTGTGGCGAACGGCGCCCTGGCGTTCTTTGGCGACAAGTACGGTGAACAGGTCCGCGTGGTGACTGTGGAGTCGTTCAGCAAAGAACTGTGCGGCGGTACCCATTGCCGACAGACAGGTGACATCGGACTCTTCCGCATTGTTTCAGAAGGGGGCGTGGCGGCTGGTGTGCGCCGGATCGAAGCGCAGACGGGCACCGGTGCGTATGTCCTCATGAAGAAACTGGAAGCCGATGTTCGCGAGTTATCGGATCTGTTGAAGGCGGGGCAGTCCGAGCTGGTTGCTAAGACCCGCAAGCTGATGACACAGCTGAAGGACAAGGAGCGGGAACTGGATGAGTTGAAATTGAAAATGGCCAGCGGCGCCGCGATCGCCTCGACTGCCAGGACAGTCGCCGGGGTGGCGGTGCACGTGCAGCGGACGGATGGTCTGGATGGGAATGGTATGCGCGCGTTGGCGGATCAGCTCCGGGACAAGATGAAAAGTGGTGTCATCGCACTGGGCGCAGCGACCGGCGGTGACAAGGTCTCGTTGCTGGTTGTGGTGACGAAAGACTTGATTGGGACGATCAAAGCCGGTGAGCTCATCAAGGCTCTGGCCACCGAGGTGGGTGGAACCGGAGGCGGTAGGCCAGAAATGGCTCAGGCCGGGGGAAAGGATCCGGCCAAGCTCGACGCGGCGTTGGAAAAGGTTTTTAGCCTGGTTGAAACCACTCTCCAGCGGTAGAATCATGCCTAGTCGAATTCTTGCGCTCGATTACGGTACCAAACGAATCGGCGTCGCGCTCAGTGACGAATTAGGCTGGACGGCACAGCCATTAGAGACGATTGAGCGTCGGACGCTCGTGCGTGATCTCGCCCACATCGAACAGTTGGTGCAGGAACATGAGGTCAAGGAAGTCTTGATTGGGCTGCCGTTGCGGCTCAATGGTGAAGAAGGGCCGGCGGTGCAAGCGGTTCACGAGTTCATCGCCCATTTAGGAGAGGCCCTTTCGGTTTCGATCGTGACGTGGGACGAACGGATGACGACGAGGTCAGCGGAGGACCTCTTGATTGCCGCCGATGTCAGTCGCAGGAAGCGCAAAGGAGTGATCGATCGTGTGGCTGCCGCCATTTTGCTGCAGAGTTACCTTGAGTCTCACACTCCAGCGAAGACTCACGACGGTCAGACCTCTGCGGAGGAGATCGTAGAAGAGTGGGGGGAGTCTCTCCAGGATAGTTCAGCCTATGACGCTTCGTCTCATCCTCATCGTGGTCCTCGTGATCGTCGTACTCACCGGATTGGCCGGGTACCAGATGATTCGATGGGCTGAGGCGCCGGTCGTGTCCAATTCGGATCGCGCTCCACAGAAAGTTGTGGTCATTCCCGAAGGCGCGACGTTTCAACAAGCTGCGACTGTGCTTGAGCGGGAGCAGCTGATCAGGAGCCGTTCCGCGTTTCTGTTGCTGGGGAAGGCCCAAGACGCTGACCGAAAAATTCATCCTGGAGAATATGAGCTCAATGCAGCCATGGCTCCGGCGGACATCCTTTCGAAGCTGGTCCTTGGCCGAGTGGTCCTTCATCCCGTCATGATTCCCGAAGGCTATACATTCAATCAAATCGCCGATGTGCTCGCTGAGCATCGGATTACGGACCGTGCGGAGTTCATCAGGCTGGCCACTGACAAGTCCTTTCTGAAGACTCTTGGGATCTCAGCTGAAACGGTAGAAGGGTATCTCTATCCCGATACGTATCGATTGACTCGTCCGACAACCGCCAAAGAGGTCATGCGAGTCATGGTTGGCCAGCTTGCTCAGGTGATGACCCAAGAATGGCAGGCACGGGCCAAAGACATTCACTTGACGGCCCATGAAGTGTTGACCTTGGCGTCAGTGATCGAAAAAGAAACTGGTGCGAGTGAAGAACGCCCTCACATCTCGTCCGTGTTTCATAACCGACTAAAGAAACGCATTCCGCTGCAGAGCGATCCAACCGTCATCTACGGCTTGCCAAATTTCGATGGAAACCTTCACAAAAAAGATTTGTCCCACCCCAGTCCGTACAATACGTATCGGTGGGCCGGTTTGCCCCCCGGGCCGATTGCCAATCCTGGGGCACAGTCGATCCGTGCCGCCCTGTATCCCGTGCCTTCCGCGTATCTCTATTTCGTCTCGAAGAACGACGGAACGCATCAGTTTTCCGCGACACTCGTGGAACATAACAGAGCGGTGGAAAAGTACCAGAAGCGCCCCTTCCGGCGAGGCAATCGTTCGCAGACCTTGATGTCTCCCGATGGCAGACAGACACACGACGAAGAAGGAGTTTCGTAAACGATGCCAGGATGGAATCTCTCGGTGCTGATCGACCATACGATCTTGAGGCCAGACGCGACGAAAGTCGAGGTGCTTCAGTTATGCCAAGAGGCGAAGGCGAAAAGGTTCACGGTGATTTTTGTTCCACCCTGCTACATTGATGAGGCGGTGGCGGCGGTGGCTGGCACCAGCATTCGCGTCGGCATCCCCATCGGCTTTCCATTAGGATGGCATAGCATACAGACGAAAGTGGCTGAAGCGGTTGACGCAGTGGCTCACGGCGCGCAGGTTTTGGACATGGTCCTGAATGTCAGCCGACTAAAATCAGGCGATCACGACTATGTGCGGACGGATATCGCAGAGGTCGTGCAAGCGACCCCGAACGTCGAGCACAAAGTCATCCTCGAAACGTGCTATTTGACGCAGCAGGAGAAACGGTCGGCGTGCAATTTAGTCATCGAAGCCGGTGCGGATTATGTGAAGACCTCGACCGGATTTGGGGCCGCTGGCGCAACGGTGGAGGATGTCCGACTCCTGAAAGAGACTGTCGCAGGACGGGTGAAGGTGAAGGCATCGGGTGGCATTCGCGATTGGAAGACCACGCTGGCGATGCTCGAGGCCGGAGCTGATAGAATCGGAACCAGTGCCAGTCTCAAAATCCTCGACGAGTGGTGGATGGCCATCTACAAACGCACATAGCACCATGAAAGATAGGCCGTGAATTCCTCTGCTCTCGGTGGGGATTGTCCGGCCTAACAGTTAGGATATCTCTCTCCTAGGTCCTTCTGGGCCCAGCTTTCAGTCCCATACGCCCCTATGTCAGGCCTACGGTGAATTGAGTATAGTGCACGGATGATCAAACGAGTCATTCTTCTCATCATCGATGGGTTGGGAGTCGGGGCGTTACCCGATGCGGTCGACTATGGCGATGCTGATGCAAACACCCTCATGCATCTGGCTGAGACGGTCGACGGCCTGAGTGTGCCCAATTTGGAGATGCTGGGTCTAGGGCAGATTACTCCGATCAAGGGCGTACGGACCATGGTCCAGCCGAACGGATCTTTTGGCCGACTGGGATTTGCTTCGCCGGGTAAAGATTCGGTTGTCGGATACTGGGAAGTCAGTGGGGTGATTCAGAAAGAAGCCGCGAAGGTCTGCAGCTCTGGCGTCCCGACCAAGGTCGTTGATGTCGTGGAACAGCTCTTAGGCAGAAAGTCGATCGGCCGAGGTCTCTCGCCCATGGGGGTGATGCTCCGCCGACATAGTATGGAGCATATGGCGACCGGAGCGCCTATTCTATGGACGGACGGATGGAATACGTGTTGTATTGCCATGCATGAATCACTCATGGCCCCGGTGGAATTCCAACAGCGATGTCGCGAGATTCGGAAAGCGGTGAAGGATGCGGGGATGCTCATCCGTGTCGTCGGGCAGCCGGTCAGCGGTGGGCATGATGTGCTTCGGCCTCAAGTTGGGCGCAAGGACTATGTGAGCGAACCGCCGGGTGTGACGATGTTGGATGTCTTGAGCCGCTCCGGCCAGATCGCGATGGGGGTCGGAAAGGTCTATGACCTCTTCAGCGGGCGCGGGTTTACCAAGGCCCTCTCGGTAGCCTCGGCGATGGTGGCGGTGGATGAAGTGATCGGCATGTTGAATAAGATGCCTCGCGGTCTCATCTGTGCCAGTCTGGATCTGCTGTCGGAAGATGCTGGACAGTCGGCCACTGCCCTGCAAGAATGTGATCGCCGCCTGCCAGATTTGTTCGAGAAGTTGCGCCTCGGCGATATGGTGATCGTAACGGGTGATCATGGACGAGATTTCTCATTACCGGGACGGACCTCCACTCGAGAGTATGTGCCGGTCTTCGTGACCGGCCCCAAGTTGGCCCAAGGCGTCGATTTGGGAAGTCGATCAACCGCCGCCGATGTGGGGCAGACCATTGTGGAGGCGCTTCAAGCCGAACGATTGCCGATTGGTGAGAGTTTCTTGGATGCGCTCAGACTAGGGTAATAGCAATGGGTGAGGAGTAGGGGGCAGGCGAGCGATGTCGTATGAACAGAAGTTAACACAGCTGGGTCTTGCATTGCCGGCTCCTCCAAAGCCCGTTGCGAACTATGTGCCGGTCGTTAGGACGGGTGACTTGTTGTTTCTCTCCGGTGTGTTACCCTCGCGAGATGGCCAACTCATCATGACGGGCAAACTTGGACAGAATTTGTCCATCGAGCAAGGGATGGAAGCGGCACGAGTGGCGGTGTTGAATGGGTTAAGTATCATTCAACAGGAAGCCGGTTCTCTCGATCGGGTGAAGCGGATCGTGAAAATGGTCGGCCATATCGCCTCTGCACCTGGGTTTACGGATCAACCGCAAGTGCTTAACGGCGCATCAGATTTGCTCGTGTCACTATTCGGAGACGCAGGCCGGCATGCTCGTGTTGCCGTCGGTGCCGCTGAACTTCCCCGCCAGGCTCCCGTGGAAATTGAATTGATCGTGGAACTTACCAGGTAGTCCTGCTGTCGGCTCTACCCGCGCGTGATAGTCGGTTTCATAGACACATTTTCACCTATTTCCTCGTTGCACCAGCGCACATCTCGCTGCTCCCCTTTCTGGCATAGGATCACCTCAATCGAAGAATCCCTTTAGAAATAATGCAGTGAGTCCGATAAGAGGATGACGGCCGGCAGACTCTCCTGCTGCAGTCGTTCGGTTGAGATAATTCGCAACCGCTTGGAATATAAACAAATTGTCAGGGAACTAAGATTGATGAAACGAGTGGTCCTCCATGAGCTGTTGCCAGACATGGTTCTGGTAAGACCGGTGACGAATGCTAATGGACTCCCCATTGTGGCGGCTGGAACGATCTTGGATGCCGCGATGATCGAACGACTTCGACAGATGAAGTTGGTTTCGGTCTATGTGGAGGGCGATGCCCTGGATTCAGGCGGAAAAACCATGGCGGAACTTGAAGTCGAACTGGAGCATCGATTTCGACAGGTCGTTCAAGATCCCATTCAGCAACTGATCCTCCGGACTCTCCGCACGCATGTGCGTGCCACTCATGGCATGGTCTCCGTGACCCAGCCACCTCAGGCAACATGACGAGCTTCAATCCGACAGACCTGCGCAATAGGATTGAGAAGCTCGGGGACCTTCCCACGCTTCCTCATGTCGTGCAACGGCTTGCCGCCATGATCGGTCGGCCAACTGTCTCGACTGAGGAGATCGGCTCCATCATCGAAAAGGATCAAGTGCTCGCGGCGAAAGTTCTGAGGCTCGCCAATTCACCGTTTTACGGGTTTCCCTCCCGTATTGGTTCGGTCACCCACGCCGTGATCGTGCTGGGCTTTAATGTGGTCAAGGGGCTGACGCTCTGTGCCTCGGCTCTCAGCATCATGAAAGAGGCCGGCATGGATCAGTTGTGGCGACATTCTCTGGGCGTGGCCATTACCGCCAATCTCCTGGCTACCAGGCTGGAGATCAAGAATCCTGAAGAACTTTTCGTCTCAGGCCTGCTCCATGACATCGGGAAAGTCGTGCTCTACGTCAAATGGTCTGATGTGGGAGACAGCATCAAAGGTACGCTGAAAACTAGAGCCGACTGTTCACTCTTCGAAGTCGAGCAGGAACTCACGGGCCTCTCTCATGCGGATATCGGGGGCTGCCTGGCAAACGCTTGGCATTTGCCGGTCACGCTCCGCGAGCCGATCCTCTTCCACCATGACCCGACCCTCGCGAAGGAAGCCAAGCTGCAGACAGCCATCGTCCATGTGGCCGATATCTTAGTCAAAGGGCTGGCCTGTGGAAACCCGGGAGATGATCTGATTCCACCGCTGTCGAGGGCGGCCTGGGATATGGTCGGACTCGATGAGCCGCGGCTGGCGGAATGCATCGACAAGGCAGCAAACGAGTTCTCGACCATTGACGACTATTTATGAACCGCTCTATGGCAGGCCGGAGAATTCTGCTCCTCCACCACGAGCTCACTCCTGCCCTAACGATGACCGCCGCATTGGAGAAGGCCGGTTTCCAGGTTGTGGAAGGCAATCTACCCGATCTCGCGCTGCATGAACTTGTCCACGATCCACCCTGTCTCATTCTGGCTGCCGAAGGAACCGGGGGCCATTCAGTGGAAACACTCACACGAAATCTCAAACTCGATGCGTTCCTGGGTCGCCTGCCTCTCATCGTGTTCGTCCGGGACTGCCGACTCAACGATATTGACTGGAGTGCATTGGGAGTGGACGATTTCATCACGATCCCCTATCGTGTGGAAGACGTCGTGCATCGTATACGCCTCTGTCTCAGTCGTCTGACCCGTTCGCTCGATGCGAATCCGCTCACCCGCCTTCCGGGTAATACCACCATCCTGTTTGAAACGACCTCCAGGATTCAAAGCAAACAGCCCTTTGCGCTTGCCTACGTTGACATCGACAATTTCAAGTCTTTCAACGATCGTTATGGCTATGGACGTGGAGACGAAGTGCTCATCGTGGCCTGTCGCATCCTCACGACGGTGGTGGGAGAACTGGCTGGCCCGGAAGGGTTTGTCGGTCATGTTGGGGGAGACGATTTTGTCTTCATGAGTCGGCCGCAGACCATCGATGCGATCTGCCAAACCGTCATCAAACGATTTGATCTCGTGATTCCTGATTTCTACGACCGTGAAGATCGCCTCAAGGGTTACATCGATTCCGTGGATCGTCGGGGAAATAAAGAACAGTTCCCGATCATGAGTCTTTCAATTGCCGTCGTCACCAATGAGCGGTCCCAGATTGCCCATCCCGGCGACGTGAGCAAGATTGCCTCGGAACTGAAGAAACGAGCCAAGGCCTTGAAAGGCAGCGTCTATGTCAAAGACCAGCGAGGCCAGGCCGTCGATGCGTTCTCCACCTCGACAGATCCCCCCCAGCATCCCGCCTCGCACACTTGACTCTTAAAAAAAACGCTTGTTAAAGTCGGTTATGCCTTTGATGTGGTCCCAAGCTTGTCTCCCTCCTTCCCAGTAGGCTATCGATGAATCGAGTTGTCATCACGGTACTCTTGCTCTCGTGTGTCATCCCCGTTGGGGGAACGATCTCTCTCTCTCATGCCGGGAAGACGGGTATTGAGCTGTCCACTCGGTCTGTGACGCCTGGCGCGACGTTGGTGCTGAGTGGAAAAGGATTTGGCACGTTCAAGTCAACCCAATTCAATAGGGTCACTGTGAATGGGGTATCGGCGTTGGTCCAGCGATGGGACCGGGAAGTGATCGAGGTCAAGGTTCCCTTCAAGGCGACCAGTGGGTTTGTCGAGGTGCTGATCGGAAAGAAGAAATTGCTCGCCGGATTTGTGAATCTCGAGATGCCACGGATCGAGACCATCACGCCGGCGGAAGCGGAACGGGGGATGACTCTTCAGATCACCGGTCATCATTTTGGTCTCTCGGCTGGCGCGCGCGATCCGAATACCATGTTCGGTGTCAATGATGTGCTAGTTGGCGGGGTGGTAGTGCGTCCCAAGCGGTGGAGAGATGACAAGATTGAGCTTGAAATTCCGACGAACGCGGTGAGCGGGGATGTGGTAGTCCGACTGGCCTCTTCTGATCCGCTTCCGGACGGATCATGTTGTGCTTCGGTTGAGTATGCCGTGAGCAATGCTATTCCGCTGACCCTGATTCCGTCCATTCGAGTGGACCCGGTCAGTGGACCGGTTGGTACGAAAGTGGTCTTATTCGGCCAGGGGTTTGGGAATACCAAGGAGCTGATGGATGATGCGGTCCTGATCGGGGGACGGCCGGTGACCATTGATCAATGGAAAGACGACATCATTGTCTTCCATGTCCCGCTCGATGCGGAGTCGGGTCCGCTTGTGCTGAAATATCAAGGACGGGAACGGGTGCTCGCACCGTTTACGGTTCACGTTCCTCGCGTCATTTCCATGAGTCCTGCCAGCGCGCCCATTGGGACCTTGTTGCGTATTAACGGTGAGCACTTTGGGTTTTACTCAGAAGGCGGGGCGACGCCCTACAACTTCATGGATTTCAATACTGGTGAGAATCGCGTCGAAATCGGCGGGGTGCCGGCGGTGATCTATCGCTGGAACGACGACCGAATCGATGTGTGGGTGCCGTTCAGTGCGAAAAGTGGCAAGGTCGTGGTGTATCGGAGCGCCAACACCCCAAACATCGGCGGGCTTTGTTGTGCCGAGCGGGGTACCCTCGCCATCGAGGCCGGGGACTTCACGCTCGTGACGCCGGTTATTGAGTCGTATGCCCCTCAAGCCGCCGGGTTGGATGCCACGGTGACGATCAAAGGCCGAGGGTTCGGCACGTTTCTCAAGACCGCTGAACATGCCGATTTGGGATTGAATCAGAAAGCCTACAAACGGCGAGCTGATGTCGAAATCAACGAACCAGGCGAAAGTCAAAATGTCATCTCCAACGTCTCGCGGACTGAAGTGTTGTTTAACGGCGCCGCCGCGCTGGTTCAGTCGTGGACCGATGAGGAGATTGTCGTGAAGGTCCCACACCGCAACCTCTACGGGATTGGGAAGAAGGGTGAGTTTTTTGATAATCTGGCGACCGGCCCGTTGGTCGTGCGCCGGGGATCATGGGATCTGCTGCTTGATGGAACGTGTTGTTCACCGAAGAAGTGGATCACGCTTGAAGCCGGACCGTTTACCATCGAAGCAACAGGGCTTCCTGATACAGGCTACTGGAACAACAACAGGCCTGACGCGAGTACCAATCAATAATGCTGGTGTGTTTTTCTCTCGGTCGTGCTCATCGTCGGAACAGTGTCGCGACACTGTTGTTCCTGCTCGGTATGATTGTTCTGCTTCCTCAATCAGCCGAGAGCACAGACTCCAACAATTTCGTCACCGCCCAGGCGAGTAACACAAAATCAACCTTGATGAGTATTCAATTCCCTACACCCCAGAATGGGTGGGTGGTAGGAACTGGAGGCACCACCCTGAAAACCACCGATGGCGGGAAGAAATGGAAGCGGGTGGTGAGCGGAACGTCTACGTTGTTAACGTCGGTATTTTTTGCCGACTCCTTGAAAGGATGGGTGACGGGAGCTGGGGGATTTCTGAGCCGCACGACGAATGGGGGAGAGTCCTGGCTTCCACAACACCTGGATACTCAGCAGGCATTGTACGCAGTCTACTTCACGTCCTCAGATGTCGGATGGGTGGTCGGGGGAGCCGGCACGATCCTTCGTACGACGGATGGCGGCCAGCATTGGGCGGAACAGGCGAGCGGCACGACGGCGACGCTCTATGCGGCGCACTTCCTCAATGACCAGCAAGGCACGGTTGTCGGAGCCTTGGGTACTGTCCTTTCGACGGACGATGGGGGCGCCACCTGGACTTCGCAAGAAACACAGCACGCGGTGACCTTGTTCGATGTCTTTTTCACCGATTCCACGACCGGTTGGGCGGTCGGAAATGCGGGAGCTTTATTTCAGACGACGGATCGTGGAGCCAAATGGGTTGATCTGACCTTACCCTGCGGAACGACCTGTACGAGGCTTACGGATTTGTTAAAAGTGCGTTTCACCAACCCGCAAGAAGGCTGGATCGTCGGCGAGCGTGGGATGCTCTATCGGACGAATGACGCAGGTCTTACCTGGAGCGAGGGGAAATCGATCGCCTCATCCTCGCTCTTTGGCCTCAGTTTTCCAGACGCCATGCATGGGTGGGCGAGCGGCGAAAACGGGACCATCGTCCATCTGCAGCCGGGCCGGTAGGTTTTTCTCCACTCTTGTCATTTCTTCTCCCATAACAAATCACGAAAACTCGCATTTGGATGCCCCGCCCGGCAGGGCGGGGATGAAAAATGCGTGCTGCCGAAGGCAGCAAGAATCCGGTAGAGTCGTGGCATGGCCATCAGGCGAGGCAGCCACTGTGTGTACGACACCCGCTACCATGTGGTCTGGGCTCCCAAGTATCGGAAATGGGTGTTGCAGGGGGCGATTCGGGAGCGAGTGCGGGAGTTGTTTTGCGAGATTGCCGCGCATCATGGATTTGAGATGGAGGAACTGGAGGTCGACAAGGATCAGGTCCATCTGTTTCTGAGTTTTCCACCGCGGTACTCGATCAGTGCCGTGGTGGGGCGGCTGAAAGCGGTCAGCGCCAAGGAGATTCGGGAAGAGTTTCCGGAGGTTCGGAAGCAGTTGTGGGGCGGGGAGTTTTGGGAGGATGGCTATTTTGTCCGGACGGTGGGGGATAAGGTGACCGCCGAGGTCATCCGGAAGTACATTCGGTTTTATGAGGCGAAGAAGCGAGGAGTTGACCAATTAGACCTCTTCTAGAAAGCCCCGCCTGGAAGGGCGGGGTTCTTTACTCTTTGTCGTCGTCGCAGTCGCTCTGATGGCTTCGTGGCTTATTGCAGTACTGTTCTCGCCTTTAATTGGAACGATGGTTCTGTCGACACAACGTGAAAATAAACATGCGGAACAAGCGGTTTCCTACCATGTGTTCCATCGCATTCTTCTCTATAGCCTGCGCCATCCAAAGGGAATAATTGCAGTGACAGGTGGCCTATTGTGTCTTTCGCTGGCCTTGCTGCCGTTGGTTCCTAACCAATTTTTCCTTTCTTCCGATCGTCCCGAATTGATCGTCGATTTGCGTCTAAAGCAGGATGCGTCGATTTACGCGGCCGACAAGGTTTCACAAAGACTTGACGAGATTCTTCGCGATCACAAGGATATCGACCATTGGAGCTCGTACGTCGGTCGGGGCGCCGTTCGGTTCTATTTGCCGCTCAACGTTCAACTAGACAACGAGTTTTTCACCGAAACAGTGGTCGTCACGAATGATCTTGACGCGCGCGAACGCGTACGGGCGTATCTCGAAAACGCGCTACAGCAAAAATTTCCAGAAGTCATCGAACGCATTTACCCACTTGAATTGGGGCCTCCTGTCGGGTGGCCGATCCAGTATCGTGTCAGCGGAGAAGGAAATGCCAAGGTTCGTGACATCGCCGACAAAGTCGCGGGTATGTTGGCGGCTAATCCTGGTTTGAACAACATCAATTTCAACTGGATGGAACCGATCCAGAAATTCAAAATTCAAGTGCACCAGGATGAGGCGAGGCTCTTAGGCCTCACCTCATCGGATGTTGCACAGGCGATCAACATTGTGGTGTCCGGCGAAACCGCCACGCAAATTCGCGATGATATTTACCTGATCAATGTTGTGGCCAGGGCCCAAGAAACGGAACGGATGTCATTGGATCGAATGCGAGTGCTGGAAATTCCGCTACCCAACGGGAAAACAGTGCCGCTGTCAGAACTTGCCAGCGTCAATTACGAGCAGGATTTCCCCCTGATCTGGCGCAGAGGCAGATTGCCGACGCTTACGGTGCAAGCAGATGTTACACACGGCGTCATGCCGGCGACAGTCATGGAACAGATGTATGCAGCGATCTCGTTCCTTCGACAACAGCTTCCTTCGGGGTATGAAATAGCCGTGGGTGGGAGCGTTGAGGAGAGCATGAAATCGCAGGTATCGGTCGCCGCAGTTTTTCCGATTACAATTGTGCTGATGATCACGGTACTCATGGTTCAAATGCAGAATATCAGCCGTCTTGTTCTTGTTCTCAGTGTCGCGCCGCTCGGCGTCATCGGTGTTGTCCTGGCACTGCTTGCCGTGCAGAAGCCCATGGGGTTTGTCGCGTTGCTGGGAGTCATTGCGCTTGTCGGCATGATCGTGCGCAACTCGGTCATACTTGTGCACCAAATTCAAGTCGAGCAAGAAGCAGGTCGCTCTGATTGGTCGGCCGTTGTTGAAGCGACACTGTTGCGTGTTCGCCCGATCATGCTAACTGCGGTGGCCGCTATTCTGGGTATGATGCCCATTGCCTCGACTGTCTTCTGGGGCCCCATGGCTGCTGCGATTATGGGGGGGGCTGACCGTGGCAACCATGCTTACTCTGATTTTTCTGCCGTCGCTGTATGTTGTGTGGTTTCGGATTCGCGAAGAGGCGTCAAAACCTATAGAGGTAGCTGTGTCATGACACACTGTGAATTGAAGCTTGTAGTGCACCACTGCCGGTCTGGGCGAAGACTACTGTCGGCATTGAGGGGAACGAAACGGGACAGGGTGCAGTATGTACGCACAGAGGAGGTGCCCCATGCGTCAGGGGGGCGGTCATTTCGTAGGTATTGCAACGCTCCTGGAGCTTGACACGGTCAGTCGCGGCTATTTCATCGGTGCCAATTTTACCATAAATACGCCGACCCCTCTCGTAATAGTCACCTGCCCAGCCCGGCTCAACCGACCCACTTCCTGAAAGAGATCGTTCCAGGTGAGATCGGGACATTGTGTCACGAAGCGGTCAAAGTCACACTCCGGCGAGTCTTTGAGCATGGCCATGATACGGTCGGTGATCGGTCTGTTGGTAGTCATCGGCGACTCCTCTTGTGTAATGGTGGCGTCTGGTGATGGACGGAGTGTCCGACGGGGAGACCCCTGGGATCAATCCCGTTGAGAATCGGCCGAATACGCGAGGGATAAGACAATCGGCCTGCTGAAACGTCGTAGGTCTATGCTACGCGGTAGACAACTGGTCCGTCAAGCGAGTTCGCGGGCCTACAGACTTGCGATGTTCTTCGCACGCCGGAGCAATGGGACAGATGCTCGTCTCTGGTTTGGCTCCAGCACGGAGTCGCTCGTGGTGTCAGCTCTTCAATCGCTGTAATTCAAGGTGGAGAGTCTGCGTCCCATCTGCAATCCAGATATGCCCGTCCTGGATTGTCCATTCTAACTGCATGGTAGGTTTTGTCATTGCAGCCAGGGCATGAACGTTTTCCATGGGGAGCAGCGTCACCGTAAGGTTCTTCAGCCGGTCGAGCGACGGGCCTTGGTTTGCCCACCAGACTTCGGCGCTGCGGGCTCCATAGGCATAGACGATGACTTGTTTGGAGCGGCCGCACGCCTGGCGCAGGGTCTTCTCGTCGGGCTGGCCGATCTCGATCCAGCAGTTGATGCTCCCGGTCAAATCACGTTGCCACAGTGCCGGCTCATCTTCGGTGCCTACCCCGCGGCCGAATGACAAGGCTTCATCCGCATGGAGCGCGAAGGCGAGCACTCGTACCATCATGCGTTCTTCCGTCTCAGATGGATGGCGCGCAAGTGTGAGCGCATGATCCTGGAAGTGCTGGCGATCCATATCGGCGATCTGCAGCAGAGCTTTATAGATGGTTGCGTTGGAAGCCATCGTTCCAGGGTGGGCGCTAGGGGAGTTCCGCCACAAACATCTGTTCAACTCGCTTGCGCGCCCACGGTGTCTTACGCAGGAACGTCAGGCTCGACTGGAGTGTGGGATGATGGCGGAAACAGCGGATGGGCACGCGGGCACCCAATGTTGCCCATCCGTGTCGTGCGACCAAAGTCGTGACAATGGTTTCTAAGGTGATCCCGTGCAAGGGATCGCGAGGATGGGTTATGGCATGCGGCTGGTTCATAGCTGAACTGGACCTGAGTGGATGCAGAGTACCGATTGCGGCTGAATTCCACAAGTGGGCTACGCGGACGCGGCGGGCAAGATCGGAGCCGAATCGATGATCAACACGAGGGCCAGTGGGAGGCAGGAGAGCATCTAAGAACGCGCACGCGTTCGTTTCACACATCTCAGGCCCGCACCCTTGTTTTGGTGCAGTCGGTCCTGACTTCAGGCCGGCTTCGATCAGGCTGCGGTGTTGCGCTTGAGCAGATTGGCGAAAGGGGTGAAGGGTCGATCTGGCTCACGGCTCGCCAGAGATTCATTCGGTCCGCTACCGACCTGATCGCGCTGATGCTCATTGTCGTGACAGTAGAGGCAGAGCAACTCCCAGTTGCTGCCATCTGGTGGATTGTTGTGATGGTTGTGGTCCTTGTGATGGACTGTGAGTTGGTTCAGCTTCTTCCCATCAAACTCTCGTCCACAATGGGCACAGACCCAGGGGAATAATTTCAGCGCCCGTGCCCGGTAGCTCTGCTCTTGGCTCTTCTGCATCATACGATGCCTCCGAGAGAAGGATGACTCAGCTCAGAGATATTCTACAGTAAGTCTACCAGACCCCGCCACTTTGCCATGAAACGCTTCCTGATTCGATGCTTCACCACTCGACGAGTTCAAGGCTTGGCAGACACCGCGAGATGGCTCGCCATTGCCCTTGAACTTCACTCAATCCACATTCTTACCTGCTTCACACTATCCGCGCGCTTGCTCGTCGCGCGCCAAATCCATTCGATGACTAGCGTATCCGGACTGCCGTTCCAGAGGCACCACAGAGATATTCAGACGAACCTCTTCCTGGTATGGTGACCGTTTCTTTCTCTGGAGGGATGGCGGCGCTGAAGATTAAGACGGAACCGTGAGAATCGATGTGCCCATTTATTTTAACACCCGTCAGGGTATAGGATTTATCCACTGCGTGGAACGTGCCCTCTTGGCTAAACCCTCCATGCGGCTTCACGGTATAGGTGAGGTCAGCAGTCTCTTTAAATGACGTGGAGGTCGGGCCAGGAAGAATAAGTGTACCCTCTTGGGTGAGCTGGGCAGAGCCGTGACCATCGTAGACAATGGTTCCATCGAAGTAGAAGTGAGCCGTGGAGCCTGTTGCGCTATCAGTACAGGTCTTGACCGTGCTGAACCAAAATGTGCCTTTGAGAGATGTTGCGGAGTCGCTGCGATTGTCTTCGGCAAGGGCCGAGAAGGCGGGCAGTGTAGCAAGACCTGCTGTGAGGACGAGTGCGGTGCAGGTCAGTATACGCATGATGAGTCCTCCTTGGTGCACGGACGTACATGCCGAACGAATTCATGAGAGCAGACACGCACAGGCCAGCAGGACAGACAGCTCGTGGTCCAAGCGAAGTCTTTCTTGGTGCGGCGACGGTGGAAGGCCACCGTCGCCGGGTCTGGTCGCTCAGTTCGTCGTGGTGATGGTCAATTCCCATCCGTTCGCAATGGAACCCCGATCTTGGGCGTAGTCGTCTCTCAGGAATAATTGCCATGTGTTGTTTGGAGAGATGCCGCCGGCATCAGACATGAGCAGGACTTTTTGTCCTCCCGGACCCACCAGCAGGATATCAAGATCATCGGGATAGGTATGGCTCAAGTCTTTCAACTTGACGACCACCCTGCTGGTAGCACCAGGCATCTCTGACACATTTCTTGCGGAAATCTCGCTGCCCCGTTTCCTTGACCGAATTGATGTCATCGGAGTCAAAGTAATAAGCCTGTAGCGATATATCGGAAAAGAGCTTGTTGTTAACATGTGGAAAGTGTGATCGGTTTTCTTCGGTCTAGAGCGAGGCTGCAGATTCTATCTAGGTTACTGCGCCATGAGATATCCTACATAGGTAGGGGAGGAATGCTGTGAGTGCATTTCGTCAACGTGGATCGGTGTTTGGCGCTTGAGTCAGATGCCCTGGAACGTCAAGTAGACATGGATCTATTCCGGTTCGGTCTCTCCACGGTCATGACAGGATGCCTGGTGTTGACTCATTGAAAGATGCCGCCATGGATATTGGCGACATGGGTGTATTCTTGTCGGAGCAGTCGTACGGCAATACGTGCACTGCGGTACCCTACTGAGCAATAGATCGCCACTGTTGCGTGTGTAGCAATTCCAGCCAGCTGGGCTAGATCAACATCGTCGTAGCCGACCCAGGTGGCTGCGGCAATATGATTTACTTCAAATTCTCGGGACGCATGGGTACCGCGTACACGATATTGCCTCGATTAACATTGGCGGTTTATCCGGTACTCCGGAGCGATGAGGGAGTGGTGGGGAAGAGAGGACAGAGCCAGGCCGCTTGAAGTCACTCCGCTTGGTTGTCCTTTTTTCTGGTGGAAGGATCCTGATCTAGTCGCATTGCTTAAATTGGGACTGCTGACAACGCCGCGCCATCTCCTGCGCCTGCTCGATCTGCTCGGCGGTCATGCGTGAGCTCAGATAGTCGCGACGCTTCACGGCTGCCTTTCCCTCATCGCCATGTAACAGGGTGTCAGCGATGTGGTACCACATGAGCGCGCGCACCACGTCTTTCCGGACACCCCGTCCCCTCTCGTACATCAGGCCGAGATGGCTCTGCGGACCAGCGTAGCCCTGCGCCGCCGCCTTACGAAACCACGTCAGTGCCGTTAGGTTGTCCTGTCGGACGCCCCGTCCTTTTTCATGCATCAAGCCCAGATAGAACTGAGCTGATGCCACGCCTTGCTCCGCCAAGGGACTGAAGAGGCGAGCTGCCTGCGTATACTCGCCACGCTCATATGCAAATTCTGCCTCCTCAAGAGACGCTGCAGCCGCAACGAGCTGTGGACTCGCGCTTGCTGCATAGGTCAGAGCCAAGAGTAGTGCACAGAAAACACGCCGCATTGATCACCAACCTTTCAACAGAATCGTTAAGCCATGAAGGTCTGGAATCTTCTTTCAGCAAGGTCTCATTCGCAGCTTGAACTACTGACAAGTAGGCCAAAGCAGCCAGATGCATGAGTTCCACACTAGCAGCTGAGACATGATTCCTGACACACCCTTTTTCGGACCAGGCTTCGTGTAGGTCATGGAGCATCGTTGCCCCCCTGTTGAAGTTGGACAGGGGGGCATTGAACGTTGGCGAAGGAACAAAATATACAACAGTCGCCGGACTTCGGTCGAAGAACAACGCGGCACGAGTCGCATTCAAAGATGACGATGCAGGCATCGGTTGGCATCTCTCTTTGTGCATTCGCACCACAGCGAGGGCAGGTCACGACCGATTGCCTGATGACATCCATACCCTTTCTGTGATCCTTACCCATATTTGTCGGTTGTGGCAAGTGTACTGCAAAGGTGGAATCCAATCCATCCTTCCTCATTCGATGAGGGAGCCGAGAGGGAGAGGCGAGGAAGGCATTTGCTCATTACGCGTCGAGAGATTCAGAATAGTCCCGTTATCGTCCTCTTGCCGGGTCATGGCTCAACAGAAACGACTCCTGATCCCTGTTCTTCAAACCCCAGCCAGCTGATCGGGACCCATTTGCCGTGCTATTCGTAGGTGAGTTTTCCTCGTGTGAGCCAGATGCCCCATGATTTGGAGTAGGCGTGTATCGCGTCTGTTTCAGCACCGTCCTCAGTCACAACAGGGTGCCTTGTGTTAACCCATTGGAAGATGCCGCCATAGACATTGACGACATGGGTGTATCCTTGCTGGAGCAGTTGTTCTGCAATTCGTTCACTGCGGTATCCCACCGAACAATAGACTGCCACTGGTGCGTGCGTATCAACTCCAACCAGGCGGGCAAGGTCAAAATCATCGTAGCCCACCCACGTTGCTCCTGCAATATGACTCACCTCAAATTCTCGGTATGCACGGGCATCGAGTAGGCGATATTGACCCGATTCGACCTGGTTGACCGACACTTCGGGTACGCTGTGCGACAACAGGGTGGACAGCAGCAAGTCATAGGCCGTATCACTCACATGGGTCGGCGCGTGGAGGTGACGTCCCCACAAAATGAGGAGCACTCCCAGCACGACCATTCCAAGAATCATGGGATAGCGCATCGGCAACCATCGCTGGAATAGGATCGAGGTTTCCGCCATGGGGGCATGGTACAGTCAAATGTCGAGGATGAACTGCAGCGGCGTCAGTGTTCAAGAGCCTTTCGGGCGTCCCCGAGGGCGCAAGGTTGATTCCATGCCAAATCGTTTGGCCATCCGTTGCACCCAGCCTTCTTCACCGAAGGGGCGACCACGCTGCACGCTCAACCGGAGCGCGTCCAATTCCTCGCCGGTTTCAGGACGATTCACCCGTGCCACCCAATTGCGTGGTAGGTCCACCGGCCAGTCACTCAGCCAGGTCGTGAGTTTGGGGTCGCCTTGGGCTCGCCTCCACAAACTGGACCAGCGCCAGTTCTCAGCCTGCCTGACCAACTTGGCTCGCAGCGCATTACGCTCCACGTAGCGGGCAACCGTCAAGAAATGCGCATCGGTTTGGACTGGAAACGATCTGAAGCGGCCTTGATAGACAGGGCCAGTGCCGGCAGTGTCATGGTGTGAATGCCAGCGTTGGGTGTGGGTGACGGTAATCCAGCGGAGCACTTCGGAGAGTTCTCCGTCCTGCCGAGGCCAGAGCAGGAGATGCCAGTGAGTCGGCATCAGGCAATAGGCGGCAATGCGAATGCGAGAATTGGCCTGGGCTTCGGCCAGAACCTGTTCAAATGCGGCATAGTCGGCAGGTTCCTCGAACAGGGGGAGGCGTCCCACTCGACGATTCAGGACATGGTAGGCGAGGGCGCCGGCAACGAGTCGGGGACGACGTGGCATAGGGAATCTTCTAACGGACCCATGACGAGGCTGTCAAGTTAAGACTCCCGACCCGGTTTCTATACGATTAGCGCACGACAGCGGTCTGAGATTCTCGGGCCGCCAGGCTTTTGCGGCGGTTGTTGGAAATGGTGCGGTCAATAATCGCACCACAGTTCATGCATTTCCATGCATAGAACACGAGAAAGAAATCCGAAAACCGCTCCAACATCATCATCCCTTTGCACTTCGGACATTCCATGGATCCCTCCCAAGGTGGCTACGTTCACAGCTGGTGGCAAATCTAAGCAAAAACCACACCAGTTCAACATACTTAAGTATTTCAACGCTTTAGTACTTACGTAGTTGACCAGGATAGACTATTTCCAAAACATTGACGGTGCTCAAGAGATCAACTTGTCAATCTTTTGTCACCTTGTACACGTAAGAAGAGGGTCGGGAGTCTTTATTAAAGAGTTGTTATGAAGCAAGCTAGCGGCAATAAGAAAAGAGTCCCGACCCTTTTTAATCATCCCATGGGTGGATCTAGCGGTCTGGCGCGAGGGTGTTCTGGCCAGCAGTACATGCCAGGCGTGAGGGGATCTCAAGCTGGCCGGCTGAGCGGAAGCCCCAGGCGGTAGCGAGGGCTTGGCAAGTCAGGTGCCGAATGGTCTGCTCGTTACGTTCGATGCAGTGCGGGTAATGAGCACCGCCTCGTAGGACTCTTGCTCCTCGTTCTACTGAAAGGCCCTGAACATCGACGGTAATGTTGAAGAATGCGCCACAGCTCGCTTGGATCAATGCCCCGTCCTTTCGTTCTTCCCGCTCCAGGATGAGCACAAATGCGGCATTCACCTCTGCCGCGGCCACAAGCGCCACCTGGCGATCCGATGGAGGATAGGGAATCTGAGAGGGCATGAAGATGTTGGAATAGTGATGAGACCGGAGCCATTCGTGAGCTACATGGGCCAGGAGCGGGTCTCCCCAGATCAGGATGCGCTGCTGCGCACTTGGCAACAGTGTATGGGAGCCGTTGGTGATGGGAAAGTGGACGCCGGAGGGAGGTGGTGTAGAGGAGCATCCTTCCAGAATGAGCAGGATGGAGGGGAGGCACGCGAGTGTGATGGCTAAGCCGATGCGATATCGTCGTCCCACAGTCTCGGAGTATAACAAACAAGAAGGGTGGGGCAGGTGAGTGAAGATGGTAAGAGAAGCTCGGTTATTTGGATTCACCAAGCCCAGGCAGCTCACCACGGCCCCCCGTACTTGACTCTGAAGCATGTGTAGCTAAAATGTCTTCTGGCCTTTATCGGCCTGGCCAGGATTGGATCGGTACGGTAGAGATGGCATTTTGTGGCGATCCCTCAATCACTCGATCGCTATAGGCAAGATAAATGTAGGTCTGGCGCTTTTTGTCAAAAAACCGGACAACCTGGAGGCTCTTAAAAATCAGGGACCGACTCTCACTGAACACCCGTTCCCCTTCTTTCGGCTCACTCACAACGCGAATAGGACCGACTTGACGACAGGCCAGTGAGGCATCAGAGGTTTCCTCTGCCAATCCGACCATGCCTTTCAGGCCACCTTTTTTGGATCGACTCAGATAACACGTGATGCCTTCAATTTTAGGGTCGTCAAATGCTTCCACCACAATTTTGTGATCGGGTCCCAACCATTTGAATTCCGTGTCGACGCTCCCAATTTCCTCAGCCTGACTTGCCGCAACGATCATGGCGCAACAGAGCAAGGTGGTCATCAATATCTTTGTTTTCATCGACGTATTCTCCTGTCATGGTTTCGCGTGATTCTCCAGGTAACGTATCTCTCAGAAATGCTCGAATGCAAGGGTTTCTGATGTGGGCCGCTCTCGCGCAGTGAAGGAAAGAACGGTCGAGGGGAGCTAAATCACGCTCGTAGTTTGTCCGCCGAGCATGGAATGGCCGATCAGCCCAGTTTACACAGGTAACTGAGGCTAAAGAAGTAGTCTCTGCTGATGCTGTTGATGCGAGAGCAGCCCACGACGCCATGAGAACAGCAGCCTCTCCCATGTGCTTTATCCTGATTTGTTGAGTAGTTACAAGCCGTTCAAATTGACAGACCCTCGAATCTTGCTACAGTTGTAAGACCTCTTTCCTATGAAATGTCTCGATTGCGACAACGACCTTATCAGGCTCCCAACGGCCCAAGGTCCCGATCTTGATGTCTGCCCCTCAGGCCATGGGTTGTGGCTCGATGCCGGAGAAGTCAATTGCTTCGTGGAAGATTACCTGTCTCTCAAGCAAGCAGTGGGTAGTAGTGGAGGTGTGGCGGTCCGCACGCAGACGAAATGCCCTCGATGCGCCATTCAGATGGAATCTGAGGCGATAGCCGGGACCACGATCGCAAGTTGCAACGTCTGTCAGGGATGGTGGCTTTCTTGTGGATGCCTGACTTATCTCAACGAGACGTACAAGGGAGCCGCAGTGACGATCCGGATCGATGAGCAAGAGCTCTATGCCCTCGCTGTCGCTCGGATGAACACTCTCCAGCCCAGCTCTCATGATCAGCTCACGTGCGGAAGAACAGCCATAGAGAATATGTGGTTTTGGGGACTTTTTTTCGGATTAGCGCTGGCCATAGCGGGGCTCATCTTTATCGCGGGAGTCCAGAAATCCCTCCACACCACTCGCTGGATCCGACCACCGGATACCATGTTGTTCTACTTCATAGGGGGCGTGGTTGGAGGCCTCGGGCTGTTCTGGTATGGCTGGACGGTTCAGCAGCGCAAGCGCCTTATCGAAAGCATCCCGACGTCGCCCATCCGTTCGCTAGCCCTTGGCTTGGTTGAAATCAGTGGACGGGCAGAGGCCGAGGGTGAGCTTCTGACCTCGCCGTTTAATGAACTGCCCTGCGTATTTTACTCCTACGTGGTCGAAGAGCGGGTCCGTTCAGGGAAAAGCACCCGTTGGAAAACGATTGCGAGTGGCACATCGGAACGACCGTTTTTCGTACGTGATGCAACCGGACGGGTGCTCGTGGTTCCTGCTGGCGCCACATTAATCTTGCCGGACGAGCGGATTTCCAAAGCCAATTGGCTGGGAGAATTGCCTCCCCTCGCTCTCGCCGGCTTACGGCGATTAAGGATTGCCACTCATGGATGGATGGGCAGCAAGACCTTGCGGTGTCGGGAAGCCCTTATCAGGCAGGACGAATCCATCTATGTCCTAGGGACCGCCCTTGCGCCTCACGGGATGAGCCACCACATCGCCAACGAGTCCCGACTCTTTATCGGCAACAGCCGTGACCATGCCTTTATCATTTCCGATCGCAGTGAAAAGGACTTACTGTCCCGATTGACCTGGCAGATGTGGGCCGGTTTCCTGGGTGGGCTGGTGTGTGTGGCGGCCTGCGCGGCATTGTTCCTCAATCGATACGTGAGAACCCTTGACCCCTCGTGACCTTGGCAAAGGAGCATATCCATGAACGGCACATTAGTCGTGGGATCGCTGTTGGGCATCGGGCTGGTTTTGCTGATTGCCTATGTAGTCGGTGTCTATAACCTGCTGGTTCGGCTGTCGAACAATATCGACAAGGCCTGGTCGAATATCGACGTCATTTTAAAACAGCAACATGACGAACTGCCCAAACTCGTTGAGGTGTGCAACAGTTACATGGTGCACGAACGGGAGACGCTTGAAGCCGTCATCAGAGCCCGTAATGCCTATGGCGCAAGCCGCGATATCGATGATAAGGCGAAGGCAGAAAATCAAGTCGCCGGCGCGTTAGGGCAGCTCTTCGCGGTCGCGGAACAGTATCCGGATCTCAAGGCCAATCAAGAGTTTCTGGCTGTTCAGCAACGCATCTCCGTCCTGGAAAGCACCATTGCCGATCGTCGTGAGTTCTACAATGAGTCCGTCAACCTCTACAACATCGCCATTCAACAAATTCCAGCGGTCTGGGTCGCGCAGCAGACCAGCTATACTGCACGGCCATTGCTGACCGTTGCTGCGTCAGACAGAAAGGCAGTGCCGCTCGCATTTGCCAATCGTATGCGCCCAGCGGCCTAATTTCCGTCGAGCATGGTTCCGCAGAGCGGTTCAACCGCCAAGAATTATGGCCGAAGGGTGCGGCGTTTGCTGGGGCTGTCGGAGGGCTAGACCTGCCTTAGTCTAGGCCGCCAAGTAAAGACTCCCGACCCCTTTTAGTTCAGTAGAGATATGAGTCCTGTTACCGTTTCATGTTCAACCGCAAGGCGCTCTTGTATCCCCTTTGCGAATGTCCTCGAAAGTGGGGGTTAGCTCATTGTGGCTCATGGGATGCTTCGGACGCGATGTCGTCGGAGGGGATATCACGAATCTGAATCGAGTCGACCCGTTGCTCAGCCAGGACGTCCGAGATAATCACGACCTTGTCCCCGACCTGAAACTGTTCACGGTCCTTGAGGATCCGGAACGCCGTTTGCAGAGTCTTTTCAGGGTCCGAACTGAAATCGATCTTGAACGGAAAGACACCACGGTTGAGCATCATGGTCCGTCGCGGTTGGCTCATGTTGGTAAACGCGTAGATGTTGGTAGAGAAAGGACGGCAGTTTGAGACGAGATCAGCCATGATTCCCCGTCTAGTGATCACGACGATTCCCTTGGCTTTGACCCCCTCGGCGAGCTGAACGGCGGCCACTGCCAGTTGCTGCTTATTTCCCGCGTTGCGCAAGTGTTTCGCAAACTGCAATCCGGGTATCGTTTCGGATTTGAGTGCAATCTTGCGCAGGAATTCGACACACTTCACGGGATACTTCCCAACCGTGGTTTCCCCGGACAGCATGACGGCGTCGACTTCTTCATAGACCGCATTGGCGACGTCCGTGACTTCGGCGCGGGTGGGGTGCGGATTATGGATCATGGATTCGAGCAGATGGGTCGCCACGATCACGCGTTTTCCGTACTCGGCGCACATGTGTACGATCGTGCGCTGGACATTCGGCAGATCTTCCACGTTGATCTCCACCCCCAGATCTCCACGCGCGACCATAATGCTGTCGGATTCTTTGATGATCTCCTCGAGGTTCCGGACCCCTTCCTGGTCCTCGATCTTCGCGATGATCTTCACCTTCCCGACCTTTTCGCCCATGAGGGCCTTGAGTTGCTGGATATCTCTGGCCTCGCGCACGAAAGACAGGGCGATGAAGTCCACATCCCGTTCCAGGCCGAACAGGATATCCTTGGTGTCCTTGTGCGTGATTGCCGGCAGATTGACCCGGATCCCCGGGAGATTCACGTGGCGCTTACTCTTCAAGAGGCCGCCGTCCAGAACACGGCATCGCATGTGGCGCTCCTGCTTCTCCAGCACCTCGAAATTGATCAGCCCGTTGTCCACGGTGATTTTATCCCCGACGTTGACCGCCTCAAGCAAATCCGCATAGTCGATATGGATGGAGCTCTCTTCCACGTCCATCGATCCGCGCGTGGTGATGGACACAATGGCGCCCTGCCGCAGATCGAGCTCGTTGGAGAGGTTCCCGGTGCGGATCTCAGGGCCTTGAGTATCCAGGAGGATGGCGATGGGAAACTTCACCTTCCTGTTGAGTGTCTTGATGTGCTGGATGACCTTGGCGTGGGAGTCGTGGTCGCCGTGGGACATGTTCAGCCGCACGATATTCATGCCGGCCTCGTACAGCTTCTGCAACATCTCGTAGGATTCTGTGGCCGGGCCGATCGTGCAGATGATGCGGGTCTTTTGCATGTATGCTCCCTGGGATACTACCCTATCCCCGCTAGCGAGGTGAGGCCCATAGATTGATGACGACGTCATGTGACGGGATTCGGAGAGGAACCGAGACCATTCTACGTTGTATCGTCGGCCTAGTCCATCGCATGTGTGAGGGGAGGACGATCGCGAATGATGAGCGTTGAACGTGGAGCGATGAATTGTTTGGGAGCGCAATGAACGACGAACCTTGCCGGCCTGATATGCACCGCGAAGTGATTTCGTGGGCTGGCTCACTTCTCGAAATTTAGAATGCCCCTGTGTTTCTCCTGTCAAACAAGGGGAGTCGCCCGACTCGGCAGTTCAGGACATGATAGGCGAGGTCTCCAGCAGCGCGGCGTGGACGGCGCGGCATGCGAGTCTCCTACTAAAAAAACAATACGATCCTGTCAATAGAAAGACTCCCGACCCCTTATTTCGACCACTTTGTTTTCCCTCGCTATCAGAAGGGTTTTGCCCTGTAACCATCATCGTGGCCTGACTCGTCCTCATGTCGGCTCCTCTCTCGCAGTTCTCTTTCGACTTCCACACGGCGTCGTTCTGCCACAATCATTCGGTCAAGCTCTGCCATGTGCTCCTCAGCGAACGTTCTGACCGCCTGTCGTTCGTCTGTCAGCCAGGGCGTCAGCGCCTCTTTCTTGACCCGCCATGCTTCCGCCAGCCTGAATTCACCGGAGACTGAGGCCATGCTGGGGCTATTGATGAGGGTCCGGACTGCTCCTATTTTGTGATCGTCATGGGAAAAACGCGACACAATCTCTTTCAAGACACCGTCGATGGATGTCGAACCGAGATAGTTCTGGAGAATCGCCAGAGAGAAATCTGCCTCCCTGTCGCCGCCAGCTTTGACCAACTTGCCAAGCGCTGCTGCAAACTCGGGAGTGCATGTGGGAAACGCTCTGTTGAGCAGGCTCCCTCCTCGAAAGCGGAATTCCGCTCGGTCTTGAGCGAACCACGCCAGTCCCTTGCTCATGGCGAGTTCAGGATCTTTTGCCAGCACCGCTTCCAAGCCTTGGAACTCAACCGGTGCCAGGTCGACCTGTTCTTTGTCGCTGTCCTCAGACTTTCTTGCGAAGAGAGTTGTCATCACGTGGTTGAGTCGCTGCCGTTCCGTCTCTCTGATGCGAACAAACGCCAGCCCGGCACGGTCCTCGTCCGCCCACTGCACATCGGCCCCATCAATCATCAGCGCCCACTCCAGGCCGGGAACTGCGATACGCAGTTCTAAGGAGAGGCCAGGCAACATGAGGAGTTGGCTTTCCAGCCGGCACCCATTTCGTGAGAGATTGAGAACCATGCCTGTCCCTTCCGACTCCACAGAGCCGGACGCCATAGCCTGAAATTGCACTGCAACTCGGGGTTCAGTCCGCTGTTCCTCTCCCTTTAGATTCATGACTGATCGACGCTCCACCTTCCCATCAATGGGACATATCATTTCCCTCTCAGCACGAAATTAGGGGAGAGGAGAGGGTACGTGTTCTTGATCTCTGATTGATCCACGGCGCGTTGTTCGTTCAGGGACGCATTATCCCGCGTAGAAGAGTCAACCGGCAATAGCACTTTGAGCGGAATGAAACGAGTCGGGAACTTCTGTCTAGGAGGGCGGTTTAGGATGTAATAGGGGAGGTCTTCAACAGCCAGCCCCCTTCAGAAGATGTCTTGTTGCCTATTCCTTGGGCGGCCACGTGATAGAGCGCCCCAGGAAATTCGATGTAGAGTGGTTGAGCCATGGGTATTGTCTAGGTCACAAGCGATACAAGAAACAAGATCTGAACTCATTGATTACGTACAGATGGCCACTGCTCGGCTGGCATACACAGAATAAGACGCAACCCCCATACTTAGTCGCATGCACTCGGGATCATGTCCATCAATTGATCTCGGACAAATGCTTGAGGGCGGCCTCAAGGTGTTCGACTCCCACGTCAGCGTGACCAGCTTTACTATGTGCGATGGCTTCTTTAAGGTGATGAATCCCTTCTCTCACCTCTATGCCCTTGCCACCCATCTCCGCAAAATCAAGCGCCGTCTCCGCATGCTTCACAAGCTCCTCAACATGCCCCGCTTTACCATGGGCCACTGCTTGCTTCGCGTGATCGATGGCGTGGCTCACGTTACCCGCTGCGGTCGGATAGGCATTCACCATGGGCACACTCACGAACGCTCCAAGCGCAACTACGATGAGGATGGCACGGTAGTATCTACTGATCATATTGTTTCCCCCGACATGGTTAGAATGCACGGCCTAAAAAGACTGTAGAACAAATCAAACTCTACACAGCGTTTTCGCAAGCTGTCAAGAATGGTATGCCTCACTTCCGAGTGGGTGAACCTACAGAAACTCTATAAACTAGAAGGAGGGGGATGGTAAAATATATACTCCCGAAAGGCGAACGGTGCTTTCTAGTGGTCCATGCAGGTCTTTTCACTTCTCTTGGGAAAGGGAGCATGCCGATGAAACGATCTACGACGCAACGAGCTGTTACGCTGGCCGGAGTCCTAGCCGTAGTCGCCACCACCGTGCTGCCGATGCAATCGGTATTCGGAGGAGGAGGCGGGGCGCGGCGTGACGTTCTGCGTCAAGAAGCGCAGAACCGCACGGACGCCCTCGATCACGCGACAGAAGTGGTGGACCATAGCAAGCAGGGTCACATAGCGGAACTCGTGGCACAGGCGGAAGCTGCGCTGCAACATGCTTTGAATGGTGGCATGGATCGCCCGCATGTGGACGAAGGGATCGCACATCTGAAAGCAGCCATTGAGCATGGGAAAGCGGGCCATGCAGACGTGGCCACAAAACACGCAGAAACCGCTGTCATGCACCTGTCTCAGGGAAGGTAAGATAGCAAGGCAACATCGCATCCACGTATCACTCCGCCTACCGCGGCACATTCGCATAAAGACTCCAGACCCGAATGGCACTTACTTAACAGCTCCAGCGGTGAGGTGACGCGCAAAAGGCCGAT